>DUJB01000040.1 GCA_013330055.1 Nitrosopumilaceae archaeon | reverse complement strand
TCCCTCATTGCAAATTACATCCTCAATAGAGATCTGAGCCTGGAGTTGTTTTTTTGGGGACACAACATCTCCATACACTACATTTGAAGATATTATGACCGTAAAGGCAAAGAAAAACATTATTGTAAGAATAAAACGTCTTTTCATCATACTCACTTTATTTTCACAATTCCTTGATTAATTAACCACTGAATAGTTTGAGTGTACTCAAAATCGGAAATTTTACCTTCGGCCCACCACTTTGCAGTATTTTTAACCCATGATGGAAGAATCAAATTTTGCCCTTGTTTTGTAGGGGTTGCTATTACTGTGTTGGATTCTGGACCTTCACCAAATGAGTTTACTGCAACTACTTTGAAGCTATAAGTTACTCCATTTGTCAATCCACTCATTACTGCAGATGTAGATGTGCTAGGTTTTGGAAAAGTAGTAAACGAACTTGATCCTGCCATAAATTGTATGATGTTGTAACCTGTTATAGACGTCCCAGTATTTTGAGGTGCAATCCATGATAAGCTCACTTGACTATCACCTGCTGTTGCAGTTAGAGTGGTAATTGGATTCGGAGCTCCCTTTATTGTTTGAATTGCAAGAGGCGTCGAATAAACAATCTTTGATGTTAGACCAATTCCATCTGGACTTACAGGTATGATACTAAAACCATACGGTACTCCATTTTTAAGTCCAGTAATCGTTGCAGATGTTGCCTTGCCTGCGATTGGATGAGTAATGAAAGAATCAGAACCATACTGGTATTCACGAATTCTATAGCCTGAAATTTTTTCTAGTGCAGATGGTGATACAGACCATGTTAGAGTTGTCTTCCCGTCTCCTGCTGATACCCTAAGATTTGATATTTCAATTGGAACTCTGTCATTAGGTTTAGCTGCAACTGGGCTTGATTCTTTGCCAGAGCCTATTGCATTTACTGCTGCAATCTTAAAGCTATATTCTACACCATTTGTTAGTCCAGTGATTGTAGTTTTTGTTTCTGTACTTAGATTAGGGAATGTAGTAAATACATTAGAGCCTACTTCAGATACAGTTACCTTATAGCTTGTAATTGGTGAACCGTTAGCAGATGGCTGAATCCAAGTTAGAAAAACTTGGCCATTACTTGGAGTAGCAACTACTCCTCTTACCTGACCAGGAACTGAGGCAGACACTGATGCGGAGGGAGTAGCAGTTACAATGTCAGAGTCTGCACTGTGACCTGCTGAGTTTATTGCAATAACCTTAAACTCGTATGCTACCCCATTTGCTAAACCGGTAATCTGGGCGTTAGTTGAGGTTACCGTTTTAGTCTTGACTGAAGATGTTCCAGATTCCCAGTAACTAATTTTGTAGCTAGAAATTTTGGCACCGTTATCAAATGGAGCAGTCCATGTTAGTTTGATTTTAGTGTCCTCTCGTGTAGCCGTAAGGTCAGTTATTGGTTCTGGTACAGATATTGTTACTTTTGTAGAGGGAATTATTGTAACAATGTTAGAATCAGGCCCGTTACCACCTGCATTTATTGCAATCACCTTGAAACTGTACGATACATCATTTTTTAGACCTGTTACCATTGTTGAAGTTGTTGTAACTGCCAAGTTAGGATAGGTAGTAAAAATGTCACGACCAGTTTCCCAAAGGATTAGCTTGTAACTTGTTATAGGTGCTCCATTATCTACAGGAGCAGTCCAGGTCAGCTCTGCAAATCCATTACCAGAGGTTGCAACAAGATCTGTAATAGTCTCTGGAGCGGTTGCAGCATAAACTAAGTTATTTTGAGTTGTAGCTAGTAAATTTATTGCAAATCCAGCTAATACAATTATTAGAATATTTTGAGCTTTCATTTTTTTATAGATAAAATTGGAACAGTATTCTAGCTAGTGTTTCCTTGTTTGAATTGATTTTGTTTCTCAAATCAATTATTTGGTTTGATAATTCTGTAACTTTTTGATCAAAGTCATCTGGTTTTTGAGCCTTGTGGGTTAATTCAGATAACTCCTGTTTTTTAGCAGCTAAAGTTTTTTGTTGAGTATCGATGCTTGTTTGTATTCCCTCGATTTTTGCCGAAATATCACTTGAGGTTCCTAGCTCATATGTCACGTTATCAATATTTGAGGCCTTGATTTTTGCGATGCTTTTTTGACATGTTTTTGCAGGTATTTTATCTGCAAGTTTTACAATAATGGTTTCAGTGTCTGAAGTTACTTTTACCTGCGGTATTCGAACTGTATGAAGGTCTGAGCAAACCTCAAAAAGTACATTATATCCAAATGGTCTTTCTTGGGCACCAACTTGTTCGTAGGAGTTCAACGTTGTTATTCTTATCCCCTCTATATTAGATCCTTCAAACATTACTGGCTGTCTGAGCTCTGATAATTTTGCAGGTTCTGCAAATAAGGCAAACAGGTAGGTATTGTACTCTGCCTTTGCATCGTTAATCTGTTTTCTCAAGTCCACTATCATGTTTGATGTTGTAGTTATTTCCTGTTTAGTTGATTCTGTACGTTCTAGGTTAACGATTTCAGAAAACTTCTTTTTTTCTTGATTAATTTTTTCTAACAAATCTGAAATTTTATTTTCCAAAGTTGTGATTTTATCAGTGATACCACCAGTGTTAGTTAAGGTAACTTTAATGGAATTTGTATCCACAGCTTTGATTTTTGCAGAATTTACTTGACATGTGTTAGCAGGAACCATCGAGGCCAACTGAATCGCTTTTGATTCACTATCCGAATTTACAAGAACCTGTGGTGCCCTGACTGTTTTATCAAATGCGCATGCATCAAATACCACAACATATCCTACAGTTCTTGAGGTGGTTTCCAACCTACCTGCTGAACCAAATTCTTTAACAATTGATATTATTTTTGCCTCTCCTAAGGGACTTCGTTTCATTTGTGTGGTTTCAATTAATTTTGGATCAACTGGTTTTGCCCATCCATTATTGACTAATTTTTCAACGGATGATGGTTTAACGCATGCAGGTTTATCATCAGATGATTTGATTAACTTTACAAAACCATCTTTGCATGAAACCTTAGATATTGAAATTTTAAGCTGAATTTGTTTGTGAGGTGAAATAACATCTGCATATGCTATTGATGAGAAAAAAATACTAGCAAATG
>DUJB01000081.1 GCA_013330055.1 Nitrosopumilaceae archaeon | reverse complement strand
CAGCTACAACATTTATCGGTTCAATTGTCCCACCGCTTGAAAGAGCGCCGGCAAGCAACCCAAGAATTGTTGATGCATTTGGCAGCGAGCTAGACGAGGTGAATGTGGATCAACAGGTCCAGATTACAGCCGACCTAGCAAACGGTCAAGATAGAGATCAANNCCTAAACCCAGCACAGTCATGGACACCTACATCTCCGGGAACATACAATGTTCAAATCTTTGTATGGGAGAGCGTAGATAATCCAGACGCACTGTCTCCAGCAGTATCTACAACTGTAGACGTAGTATAGACTAGAAACTTCTAACTTTCCCTTTTTTCTTTTTTTAAAAAAACACCTAACGATAGTTATGTTTAATAAAAATCAAACACAATTTTAGAGAATCAGACAATTGTTGTGATACAATCCAATCTGACTCGATCAAATCATCTGGAAATCTCCAAAACCTTTAAATAAAAATTTAAGGTCACGTCAGAACATCCAAGTATGAAAAATACACGCTATTTGGCAATATCTCTTGTAGTACTATTCGTTTTACCAACTATTACCATCGCATTTGGCGAGGAGACAAAGGAATATGTAAACAGAAGGGCAGAAATCTGGAACCTATTTTTCAGAATGACAACAGCTGTCTTTGTAGTTGGTGCCGTGGTTTCTGGAACACAAGTCTGGTTAATTTGGAGATTTAGAGAATCACATCCAAAAAACAAGACACCTACCAAGTGGGAGACAGGAGAGTCTCATTAAATGACTGGGCACTCTAGCTGGCCAGAATGGGTGTATATCGGTGTAGTTGTTGCAATCCTTGTCTGGGTTGGAGCAGATTCTTGGTATATTGAAAAATTAATTGATCATGCACCNNCATCCTTACAAATTTGAAGTACAATCAAAAGATGTCATTCACTCTTTTAACATTCATGATTATACCGTAATGATGGATGCAGTGCCAGGAAGAATAAACACAGTTTGGTTTGTCCCTGATGAAACTGGCGAGTTTCCAATTCAATGCAGAGAATATTGTGGTCTGATTCATTATAACATGAGAGGAATGCTCTATGTGGAGGATACATGATCCTAAAACTTTTTATGACTTTGAATGAGCTGGAGGAATTGTTATGGTTCTAGAGATGGTAAAGCCACGACCAGTTTGGCAAATAATGTTTTCAACTCATCACACAGACGTAGGTCTTCTTTATCTGATTACATCTATCGCATTTCTATTTTTGGGCGGAGCATTGGCTCTAGCTATGCGAGCTGAATTATTTTTACCAGGGGCACAGATAATTCAAGACTCGATGACGTTTCACAGATTCTTTACAGTTCATGGTACCACACTGATATTTCTCTTCATTTTGCCGTTTGCCGCTGCAATAGGAAACTATCTTGTTCCTATTATGGTAAGATACAAGGACATGGCATATCCAAAATTAAATGCTGTAGCTTATTGGATGATCCCAGTTGGAGCTGCCCTTGTCTGGCTTGGATTTGCAGATTTCACATGGAATGCCTATCCGACATATTCTATTTTGAGAGCGCCTGGTCCTGCAGCAGACATGTGGATATTTGGTCTGAAAATACTTGGGGTATCATCAATTCTTGGTTCGATAAACTTTATTGTTACAATTCTAAAATGCAAGCATCCTGACTTGCCATTAAGCAAGGTACCATTGTTTGCATGGTCAACATTAGTAGCTTCTGTCATGACACTAGTTGCAGTACCAACTTTTGCTGCNNATTCCAAGATTTTCAAGAAAACCTCTTTTCAGCACTGGATCAGGAATTGCCGCCTTTATTTTGTTAGGCATAGTAGGATTTGCTTCATGGGCTCATCATATGTACGCTACAGGAATGTCATTTACAGAAAAAACTGTCTTTATGATTGGAACCCTTGCAGCAGTACCAGGTTCCGCAATGCATGTGTTTAATTTCTTTGCAACAATGTGGGGAGGAAGAATCAGATTTGCTACACCTATGATGTGGTCAGTAGGGGGAATTGCACTCTTCTTTGCTGCAGGTTCAGGAGGCGTTCTTAACACAGCAATGCCTCTTGACTTTATCACACATGATTCGTACTGGGTTGTAGGACATTTCCACTTGTTTGTATTTGGCACTATCGCATTTGGATCAATCGCGTTCCTCTATTACATTTTCCCATTTGTAACAGGAAGAATGTACAACGAAAAACTTGGGCAGTTGCACTTTGTGCTTGCGTTTATTGGTGCAGTTACGGTATTCTTTACTCAACACATACTAGGATTATTTGGAATGCCAAGAAGAGTTTTCGATTATCCTCCTTTCCCAGAATGGATTACAATGAACCAAATTGCAACAGTTGGTGCAATGATAATTGGTGCTAGCATGATAATTTTCTTGTACAACATGATCTACAGCTCTTCCAAAGGCAAAGAAGCCAACATGGATGACCCATGGGGAATTGGCGGCAAGTACTACTACCCTCACAGAGTAAAAACCCCACACCACTAGGATATTGATATGAGCCACACAGAACATGAGGAACCAATACTGAGAACATCTCCAGCAAGAGTTGGAAAGATGCTTGCAATTATTATCGGACTGATTGTTATTGGAGCTGTAATCTTTTTTGCAAATTGGGATTACTGGATCTCTTCTCCGCCGGCAGTTTCACAACCAAAACAGGATACAACAAAGGGTCCTGCTGTGGCAACAGGAAAAGAGATCAAAGTCTCTTTGAAGTTTGTTGAAAGCTCTGACTTTAGAACACTNNGCATTTAACGCACTTCCTGGCGAAGATGGAAATAATCCAGAAATCCAGGCAAATGTTGGTGATAAAATAATCTTTGATGTTACAAATGCAGGAAAATCATTTCATTCATTTGGTGTACTGACAAACTCTGAGGATCTAGCAACCGTCATTTCAGGTACCACTGTAAAAGATCCAAACAATCCACTAAAACCAAGTGAAGGTGGTCAATCAACATTTGTACCAGGAAATTCAGGTACATATTATTATGTCTGTACAGTTCCGGGACATGCCCAACAAGGAATGATTGGAAAGATCACAGTTGGTGAAGCAAAACCANNACACTAGCATTTAACGCACTTCCTGGTGAATCTGGAAACAATCCTGAAATCAAAGTAAAGTCAGGCGATTCTGTAACAATCAAAGTCAAAAATGCAGGCAAGTCATTTCATTCATTTGGTGTTGTGACAAATCCTGAAGATCCAACAACTGTTGTTTCAGGTTCTGCCATAAGAGACGCAAATAATCCGCTAAAACCAGGTCAAGAAGGAGAGACTACATTTACCGCGGGTGCACCTGGCACATATTATTACATATGCACGGTTCCAGGCCATGCATTGCAAGGCATGCAAGGCAACTTTATCGTAGAGTAATGATTTTAAAATATCTAGCAATCGCGTCTCTTGTAGTTTTGTATTCTTTGATGTTTATTGGTGGTTATGTTTCTGCAAGCGGGCTTGGTCTTTCTTGTCCAGAGTGGCCCTTGTGTCCAAGTGGAGTGTTTCCAACAGAACAATATCTAATAGAGTGGACTCACAGATTTGTTGCAGCCACAACTGGCGTTTTGATTGTTTCAACTGCAGTTGCTAGTTGGTTAGCAAAAGGTTCTGACAAAAAAATAAAAATTACAGGAACCTTGGCTGGAATCTTTGTTGTTACACAAATCACTTTGGGTGCCATAGTAATTGATCTGAAACTACATGCATTGCTTGTTGCGATACATCTTGGCATTGGAATTTTGCTTTTTGCAATGACTCTGCTTACTACTTTGTTTGCTTTTAGATTAGGTAAAGTGTCTGTTCAAGCTAAAGTTTAGATCTAACTTTTTTTCTTGAAAGGACGCTCCATATGATTAATCCTATTCCTCCAATTCCACCGACAATTACAACATAATAAAAGATGTAACCAAATGGATTCAATGTGCTGATATTAAATGTGTAAGTTAGTACACCATATTCTGAAACATCATAAAGATCGACTCTAAAAATATGAATTCCTGGTTGGGTAAATACATAATCAGTCTCCCAATGGCCACTGTCGTGGTATTGTACTGGGAATGTATCTACTAACACATCGTTATAATAGATCCTTGTACCCATTCTAAATTTCTCAACNNTCAGAAGAATTAAACAGAGAATGTGCACTTGCATAATAAACTGGTGATACTGTCAAAAAGCCAAGCACGATTATCAGAAAAACTTGGCTTATCTTTATCATCTCTAAAACAAAACTTTTCTTTAATATATTACAAATGGAGCTATTGGTTGGAAATTAGCAAAAGCTTTAAATCCAGTCTGGAAAGAAGTTGCAAATGAATGGCTACTGTTAGTAAAACCATTGACATCAAAGCAGCTGTATCTGATGTGTTTACTTATTTTGCAAGACCAGAACACATCGCTGACCAGTTCGAAGAACGAGTTGGCATGACTGTAGTACCCATGGATGTTAAAGCAGGGATGGGTGTTGGAACTACATTTAGGGTAATTGGTGATTTTGATGGAAAAAGACTCGAATGGGATTGTGAAACAACCGAATTTGTTCAAGGCGAAAGAATTGCAGCAAAGATGATCAAGGGCCCGTTTAAGAAATGGGATATTGCAATGGAGTTCAAAGAACTAGATGAAAAGCTGACAAGACTTGGAATGACAGTAAATTATGACATGCCACTTGGACCACTAGGTGGAATTCTTAACAAAATTAAATTTGCAAAGATTGCAGAAAAGGGAATGGAAACTGCGCTATACAAAGTTAGAGGGTTGCTTGAAGGAAACGGTTCAATTCCTGTTTACATTACACTTGATGCATACAGAAAACTCTTGGCAGAAAAAGAAAAGATGAACAACGCACCAGTGTCTACTGTCTTGACAAGAATTCTTGAGAAATACTCTCAAATCGAGACTGCCAAAAACTAAAATCAATTTTATTCTTACTCAAGTTTAAATAACGAAATTAGCGCCTGCTATTTTGCGGGTCTATGGCTCAGCCAGGTAGAGCGAGGGACTCTTAAGATTTCAGAGAAATCCCTATGCCGTGGGTTCAAATCCCACTAGACCCGCTACATCTAGTCAACATTAATTTTTATTTTTTAAAACAAAATTTTTCCTAACATATTTAACACGTTAAATTTTTATTTTTTACATGAAACTGTTTGGAAAAAAAGAAGTACCTTCAACTCCAATCTGCAAGATCTGTAACATGGAGTTCACATAAGAAGAAAGGATGCTCAGACACATGACCAAAGTGCATTCAAGACCAGTTGGATGGAAAAATTCTAGCTGAATTTGAAAATTAGTCCATTTTAATGAGTACACTGGCAATCTACAAGTTTAGTATCAAATGTACAATCATGTGGGCCTTCTGAGGCTGCATCAATGGGGATCTTTTTCATACATTCATCATGCCGTCCCTTTTTGCAAAACCAACAAACCTTGGTATTGTGAGATTCTAATTCCATATTTTTTCTCTTTAAAATACGGTCACATCGCCTGGCGCAGGTGAGTGATCCCGTTTGGTTTGGTGATATTCAATAAAGTCCTTATGCACAGTTTCCTGATGCTTTCGTAACTCTTCTATACTCTCAAATATGTTCTCACAAAGATAACATTTGGGTTTGTGCTGATCTACTAAAGAGAGTACCATGCATGTAAATGATGATTTGACATAATTGAATCTTTCAAACTGTTACTTTTAGATGGGTGTTAGCCACTTTGAGAACCGTCTGTCTTTTCCAGAAACCACATCCATGAAGATCTTATGAAGCCTAAGTGTAACTTTGCCTGGATTGCCATTTCCTATGGATTTGTCATCAACCTCTGTAACTGGTTTTATCTCTGAGGCTGTTCCAGTCATAAATACCTCATCTGCTGAAAATAATTCCTTTAGATTAAAATTCTTTTCAATAACAGATAATTTCTCGGTCTTTGCTATCTTCATTACACTATCTCTGGTTATGCCAGGTAAGATGCCTGCACTCAGAGGAGGAGTTACTATTTTGCCATCATTTACTAAAAATATGTTTTCTGCACTTCCCTCTGCCACCTTGTTATCATAATTGAGCATTATTGATTCGTCATAACCATCACTCAATGCCTCGACTCTTGCAAGGGCTGCATTTGAATAATTTGAAGCTGCCTTTGCCTGCATAGGCTGTGATCTAGAATCAATTCTTAACCATTTTGAAACTTTGCACCGCGTTCCACGAATTTTTCCTGCCTTTGTATATTCTTGCAATGCTTCAACACATGCTATAGCAACATCGATTTTGTTTGCAGTTGGGGTTAATCCTAACATGCCATAACCATAGTATGCTATTGGTCTAATGTAGCACTCCTTCATAGTACTTTTTCTAACTGTTTGAATTATTGCATCAGAAATTTGTTTTTTAGAATATGGTATTTTCATTGAATACATTTTGGCTGAACTAAACAACCTGTCAACATGTTCTGGTAACCGAAATATCATAGAACCTTTTGGTGTGTTATAACATCTTATTCCTTCAAAAACTGCAGTAGAATAATGCAACGCATGAGTAAGCACGTGCACTTTGGCATCCTTAAAAGGTACAAGTTTACCGTTCATCCAAATCTTGCCTTGTTCTTTCATAAGAAAACTCGGTAAGTATGGTAATTTAAAGAATTAATCAAATATTTAATTTCAAATGCAAGAATTTCAAACATACTAATATCATATGAGATGCAACTGTGAATATGGAACCAATACTGTCTTTCATCGCTGTTGCATTGCTGGTTATTGGTTTGGTAGGTCAAGGTTTTGAACTACGAAAAATTAAGGCATCTATAACAAAAGATGAAGATTTGTCATCAAAAAACATGTTTGCTAACAAAAGAAATTTGAAATGGTATGTAATGATTGGCGCAGGTCTGGTTTTCGGGTACCTAGGACAGTTCTCCTAAATGATCTATATAGATCAGGTCTAAATATCGCCTATGGTATAGTAAAATAGCGCGTGTTTTGGGTAACGCCGGACTGATTCTAGATAAGAGGTCCAAGAACAAACCCTATTTGACTTCTATAGGTAAAGACCTGTAGGGGTCAATTGTTATAATAATTTTATTTATACAAAGGTGATCTTTGATCTTTCTGCATGAACCGCACGAATGGCTCTTTCTATGTTGTCTGAAGCATCTTCTATGACTATGATAATCCTTGAGGTTTCTTCTTGTGCATCCATGTTTAAGATGTTTAGTCCTGCTTCGCCTACTCTATAGCTTGCTTTTGATGCAATTTGTTGCACACGCCACATCTCGTCTCCGATAAGGGTGATTACTCCTCTGTTGTAAGTTATGGTGGCTAGGGAATCAAATGCCAAGATGTATCTTTCATTTCGTTTTACATAATCTGCATCAAGGAATAATACTCTTGTAAATTCAATGTCGTCTTTTGTATAAGGCGATAATACAATAAACTCGCTGTATCTTTTTTCTTTTTCAAGTGAATCAAACAGACTTTGTGCAGCTACGCTTTCTATTCGTAGGATTGCACAGTTTTTCTTTCCTGTTACTATCTTAAGNNTGGATTATTCATGTCTGTGATTATAATGTGCACGTCCAGACCATTTTCCACTATTTCTTTGATGGCAATAGGATCAAGTATCTTCATGCCAAACATTCCTGCAGTTCTTGCTTCGTTATAGGAGAGATGTGTGATGTCTTCTAATTCGTCTTTTACTACTCTTGGATCGGCAGAAAGTACTGCACTATCCTTCTCAAAATCTATTCTTGTATTGTATTTTTTATTAAATAATATGCCAAGATCTGCAGCCGTTCTGTCAGAACCACCTCTTTCATATGTGGTTTCCAAGCCGTTAACAGTTTTTCCAATAAATCCTCCTATTGACAGCACGTCATTTTTTTCTAATAACGCTTCAACTGATTCTATATTTTGAGCAGACTCTGATGTAAGAAAGTTTGCGGATTCAATGTTATTGTCAGTTATTATGGGCCATATGTCAAACCCTATTACATCCGATTTAATGTTATTACTTTTTAGAATATAGTTCATCACATATGACATCAAGATCTCTCCTGAGTAAGCAAGTGCACTTGATCTGATTACATCTGCAAATTCTTTTTTTTCTACAGATTGTGTTATAGCTTTGCTTGCTTTTTCTAAAAAGGAATCAATTGTTTTCATACATTCATCCTGGTATTTTTTTTCAACAAATTCAAGTATCTTTTGATATGGTTTTCTTAGATTTTCAACACCAATATCTTCTCCTACTACCGCTTTTTGACCGATCATTATTGCAATATCAGTAAGTGATCGTTGCTTGCCTTCATGTAACGTAAGCGGGGCAGAAAAGACAGTTATTACCTTTGCATCTTTTTTTAATTCATTAATTCTTTTGATTATTATCGGGATTAGCTTACCATCCAATCCTATGGCACTGCCTCCAAACTTTGCAATCACTAGATTTTTCAAAACTTGGATTAACTCTCAAAATCCCAGTATAAAGCATTGCGTAAAAACACGATTTAATACAGCAAAAATCAGAGTAAGGTTTTCTCTCATCATTTAGAATAACTTATGCGTATTCCTTAATATCATGAAGATAAAATTGATCCCATGATTCCAAATCTANNATTTTACAGTTTGTTCCTGGTGTAGGATTGGTACACCATGAATCATTTTGTAAAGAAATAACAGGATGTATCGATTTTCAACAAAACAACTGAATCACAAAAATTTCTTTATTATATTGGCAGCTTTTTGCGCTCCATTACACATTTTGGGATCTCTTTTTTCATTAATTTTAGTAGGAATCAAAGATTCTAGACGATTAAGATCTTCAAAGGAAAAACCTACTTTCTTTGCATTCTCTTCCTGTTCAAAATGTCCTTTGATTGGAATAAAGATTCCTGGCGTTCCATAAGATGCTGCTTCATCAATAGTGGATTTACCAGCTAGAGAAATAATCAGATCTGCCGCATAGATGAATTCATGTAAATTATTTACAAAGCCAAGATTTCGNNAGCTTTTTGAAAACTTGAATTGTTTTATCGATTAAAAATTTTCCTGCACTTGTACCACCAATACTTAGGACAATTGTTTTTCTGTCAAAAGAAAATCTTTTTCTTAGTTCTTCTCTAGAATAGGAAGTCATTCTAACAATTGGACCTACTCTAATAATGTTGTCTTTATTAGGTCCATCTTCTGGAATGATGATAACATCACAGTTATTCATTATTTTTTTCATTGATTTATTCATCTTTTTTTCGATGAATGAACCAATGCCTCTGGCAAAATTTGTCTCTAGAATATCAGTTATCAGCACTGTTTTCAGATTTTTTTCTTGAGCTATAGTCAGAGAAGCAAAATCTTCATCACTTATGATCAGCTTTGCTCTCTCTTTTTCTATGACTTCTGCGGAAATTTCTTTACATTTTTTATAGTATGAATAATAGCTAAGTAACCATCTCAAGGGGTTTTTTAGATTACCATTTTGAATCTCAAAAATTGGCGGTTTGTAGAGGTTTTGTGCCTCAAAACCATTATCTGAAAACAATTTTGGGCCTCCCTCGCCACTAACAAAGGTTATTCTTTTATCAAGTTGTTGAGCAATAGCGATATCACGTGATGCATGACCAAGACCAATAGGACTTGAAAAGAAAATAAGATCAGACATACATCAAATTTAGCACCTGATAATTTCTACATTCTTTTTTAGAAAATTCTCAAAGTTTAAATTGCATTTTTACGATTAGTTGCTAAGGAACAGCAGGGGCCTTTTAAATACAATTTATATAATTATCTTCATTATGACAGTGAAGATCAATTGTTTATCGGAAACATTGATTTCTATTTTCTTGAACTTGAATTGCCTTAAAACCGAATTATATATCTCATATAGATACACAGCCCACTTTTTGCCTAGGTTATGTTGTATTGTGAAACTATGAATACCATAATTTACATCATGCTTGTACTTATAATTTGAAATTCTTATTAATGATTCAACAACATCTATTGAAGTCATTACATTATGTTCTTGACGTAATCGAAGTATGATCTTTTTTGTTGATGCACGTGCAATAGATTTTGCAATAGAAGCTACTTCTTTTTCCGTGAATTTCTCCAAAAGTTTCATTAGTAGAACCCTGCGCACTGGCATGTATTCAGATATTGAAAAAGCTGAACGTTGTCCCAAGTATTGTATCAACATTTGATTAATCAGCATGTTTGGTGGAAGAGCCTCAGCCTTAGACAATTCTCGTAATTTCGAAATAGTGGTTTTATCTAATTGGAAAGTAATGTTTTGTTTTTTAGGATTATTCGTTACTAAAATAAAGTGATATTCTTGCTATTTACTATTTTGTTATGATTACGAACAAAGAAGTTAATTAATCAACTAAAAACGAAAATTTAATCTTTACTTACTTAGACTTATATGCATTTTTAATTGGAGCCTTGTT
>DUJB01000016.1 GCA_013330055.1 Nitrosopumilaceae archaeon | reverse complement strand
TGAAAAATTAAAAAAATAGTTACAATTTTGCTTCTATCACGATGTTAAAGGGTGTGCTCGTTGAAATTCTAAAATTTTTAAGGCCGCCAGCCTTTACCACTTGTTCTAGTCTTTTGGGTCCAGCTTGAGCACCAAGTGCAGGACCATTTGAAGCTAGTGAGCATGGAACACAAACCATTGTGGATGCTCCATAAAACAAACGACCCACAGGAGTCATGTTGTCCTTTACTTCGTCCTTTGCAAAGGGTTCTACTAACATAAGTGTGCCATCAGGTTTTAGGATTTTTGAAATGTGAGAAACTGTTCCAACAGGGTCCGACATGTCGTGTAGTGCATCAAAAATCGCAACAAGGTCATAATTATTTCCTGGAAAATCTGTGGCCTTTGCAACTTCAAACTTTACGCGGTCGCTCAGGCCTTCTTTTTTTGCTCTGTTCCTTGCTTCTATAATTGACGGCTCGTGATAGTCAAAACCAACAAAATGAGATTTGGGATAGGCCTTGGCCATGATGATCGTTGAAGCGCCATGTCCACAACCAACATCAGCAACCTTGGCACCATTTTTCAATTTTTCCTCCACTCCTTCAAGTGAAGGAATCCATGAACTAGTCAGGTTTGCAAGATATCCTGAGCGGAAAAATCTCTCCGTCCCTTCAAACAAATCTGGATCGTGGTCTCCCCACTGGACTCCTCCACCGCTCCTAAAAGCTTCCCTTATTTTTGGTTCATCCTTAAAAAGAGACATTGCTATTTGAAACGCACCTAGAACGCTGCCCGGACTGTTCTCATCTGCAAGACAGAAGGCTTGTTCTTCGCTCAAGTAATATTTTCCAGTTTTCTCATCGTATGTAGCATAACCTCCAGCTGCCTGATTGTTTAGCCATTCCCTCACATATCTTTCGGCAGTTCCGGTTTTCACTGCAAGTTCGGAAGGAGTAAGAGGACCAGTTTTTGCCATCTCCCTGTACAAACCGAGTTTGTCGCCAATTACAACCATCGGAGCGCTGGCAATGGCTCCCATGTCATTCACAATTTTTCCAAGAAATTCCATTAGCTTGTCATGGTCTACTGTCATGTGGAATTATTGTCGGAAGACGTAAAAAACTTAACTAAAATTTTATGGTCCCTCGAAGCCAAGAATTAAAGATAATGAATTTTCTGGTGAATGTAAAGTTCCCCCTCATATCTTGTAGAAAACCCACAATGTGGACAGGAGAAAAAGGCATCTGGAGTTGCCCGAGATTCTGTCATGGTCTTGTTTCTGGAGATTGATTTTACTACAAGGGTATCATTGATTGATATTACTGCAAAATTCTCACGTTCTCCAATAGTTCCCAAGTAATCTTTTATTGCAGTTACAACTTTGCTCTTTTCAATTATTTCATCATTTATAGGAGACAAAATAAATCCATGCTTTTTCAAGGTAGGGATTGCAGGTATCATGTCGGATACATACACAAGTAGTTCCTGTTTTTTTGATTCAATGTCCGTACAATCGACAGTAATCATGTATTCAACACCAAAAATTGCAAAGATCAAATGGGCTTTCCTAAAGAAGCCACATTTTCAATGCTAAGATTGACCCATTGTGAGAGAATTTTTTCTGTTTTATATCCCCTAGGACTAACATACACAAAACCCTTCATCGCCCGCCCAGTGAAATCCATAGGACGTGTATAAGGTTTAGTTAATGCCTTTTCATAATGTTCTTTACCAGTTCTGATGACTAGATCATTTTTAATAACTCCACAACACATTTTGCCTTTTAATAAAAACGCAATGCCTCCAAACATTTCTTTCTCTGTGATCTCTTTTTTCTTCTTGAGCAATTTCCTGAGTCTGTCAGCAAGTTTCTCATCATATACCATTAATTTTTGTCTCCAATTATTGTATATATGATTATTTTACTCGTATGAAAGATAGTGTGTTTTTTTGTCCATCCGTAAAGGGGATAAGGGCCTCACCAGATTTGCATCAACGATTTATCGCAATCTCTAAAAATAATTATCATCTGATGGGTGATCATTTCATTCTAGTATCCGAGTCTTACAGGACTCAAGTCTTTGGATTGAGATCTGTGATGATTTGAAACAATCGTGAACCATGAAAACTAATAAAAACCATCACATCTTACTTTTGGAATGGAAAAAGTGAGGGCGCGTAATAATGGAAAAAAATCAGAAAAAACCATAATGTTTCAAAAAATGTATAACCATTTCCTACATGTGGCTCCAAAATATCGTGAATTAAGAACTACAGATCTAGGACCCATACTGTTTATCACAAACAAGTTACAGGACCTTCCAAGTATAAGGGCGGCTGACATTGGATGTGGTGCTGGAAGATATGGTCTAAAATTAGTTGAACACCTAGGAGAAAAATGCTATCTTTATTGCATAGATAACAACATTGCAATGCTAAAACAACTAAAAACACATTTTACAAATCATAACATTGTAAATTTCATTCCTATCAGAAGTGATTCACATAAAATACCAATACAGACGGATTCTCTTGACTGTGTTATGACGCTTAATGCAATTCATCATTTCTCTTTGCCACATTTTCTAAAAGAAGCCTCAAGGGTACTCAAAAACAATGGAAGATTGTTTATCTATACCAGACTGAGAGACCAGAATGCCCGCACAATATGGGGTATGCATTTTCCAGACTTTCACAAAAGAGAAAAGCGTCTTTACGAATTGGATCATCTTAAATCAATGTTTGAAAAAGATCCAAACCTGAACTTGGACTCGATAAAAATATTTGAGCATCACAGAGTGTTTCCATTGGAAAGACTAATTGAGCAGGCAAGAAATCATCACTACTCTACGTTCAAATTATATGGAAAAAAGCAATTTTTAGAAGCTATGCATAAATTCGAACGCAATATCCTCAGGCATTATGAAGACCTTGATAGAATAACGTGGAAGGAGGAAAACACTCTTCTCGTTGTAAAAAATATTCAGGATGATTATTTCTCTGCATAAATGGCATGGTATTAAACTAATTTTAATAAACTCACCACCAGTTTGCTGTAAAAAAACTTGAAAACTAGAAAATTGAACTAATCCATACTTTTAATTTGTATTAAAATAACATTAAATAAAAAATGGCAATCGAATCACATTTTATCCAAACCATAAAAGATCAAGGCAAGACACGATTAAAAAAATATTTTACAGTTTTTTCTTGCCTCTACGATCAGTTTTTTTATCCCATTATTGTATTATGATATCAAATGAACATACAATTGGAAAAGGCAGACGAATATTGGATTTATGATCAAAAATGCAAAAAATTGCTAGATTATGACGAAATCAGATTTGCAGGCCTGATAAATAAAATGGGTCGCCTTGTTGCAGGAGGCTTCAAGCCTGGAATATCTCCACTAGAGGATGATGCTGAACGAAAAAAAATGTACATGGAGCTTGCACTGCGAGTTTCAATGAGAAAGGATTTTGATTACAGTCTTGGGCCAGTCAAATATGCCGCTTCACGAAGAGAAAAAGCAGTAATGCTAAGCTTCCCAATGAATTCTAATGTCTTGCTAGTCTCAGCTGAACCAACTGCGGACATTGATAAAACCGCAAATAAAATCATAAAGCTAGTCGGATTAAAATAAGATACTCTGCCTTCGTAATTTCTACCCTGTTCTTTCTTTATTATGCTGCCACGTCAATAATCTGTTTTTCAGGTTCTTTTTCTTTGGAGTCTTTCTGCTTTATTCTTGCTAGATATTCTTCTAACATGGCATACTCTATTTCATTACACATGTTATCATAATGCATTTCGCAGTATAAAAAGAAAATTTTCTGTTTGCAACTTTACAAAAAAGGAAAACCTGAAGGGTTACTTGCCTGTCTAAAGTTCCTGAGGAGGTTGTTATATGTTACTTCTACGTAAGTAAGGTGATGAATGATTATACCTGTACCTGCAGTTGTGGTTGTCAAAATCCAGCCAACGACTATGTCTGCGATAACTGCAGAATCGGTTTGTGTAAGGTTGGAATGAAAAAATAGATGGAACCACCCATTGGGAGGAATATACATCACGAAGCTAAGATGTAGCGGCTGTGCTGAGATTTTTTGTGAGGATGGCTGTTATTGCAAGTGTCATAAGACACCAGAATGGGAAAAACTAGAATGAAATTAAGATAGTATACTAAAATAAAAAAGGTAGAGAAAGTATTTTTCTACTTTCTATTTACTTCAGAGTATATTTTTTGTATTTTTGTTTCAAGCTCTTTTTTTGCATCAGATTGTGTAACCATCGAGCCCCAAATTTTTCCAATTGCTTCATAGACAGCATCTGCTTCCTTGTCCAATATTGGACCAAAGCTTGATTCGATCTTCTTTTTCAATCGTTCTGTTTGGGATTGGTGAAGTGCTGTAAAAAAGGCCTTGTGCCATGCTGCAATAGATTGTTGCACAGGGTCCATCGTTTCACAGCCGCAACACTGGTCGTATGGTTTCTCAGAGCCGCATACACACGCTTCCTCTTTGTGCGTGACACAGGATTCTGTTGTACATTCCATATTACTTTCTTATAGTTACTATACAAAGGTAAGTATATAAATTGGAAAGTAACTGAATCGAAAGTAGGTGAGAATCTGGTAAGTTGACCGATCAGGAGCTAAAAATCATCACAGAACAGATGAACTGTTGTCCTGTTGATAACACNNCAAGATTCAGCCAATTTCTAGAATCAGTTGAAGGAATAAACCCAAAAACACTTGCGGTCCGACTCAAAGAGATGGAAAAAAGTGGATTGATTTCAAGGAAGGTATATCCTGAAACTCCAATCAGAATAGAATACACCATATCTGAAAAAGGAAAAGCATTAAAACCAATAATCGAACAGATGGCTGCGTTTTCTATGAAGTACTGCTGCGATACAATATTCAAAGATGGCAAGCCTAGAACTTTTAAAGAAGTTTTTGGAAAGCAAATAAAAAATCTTTCATAAACCTGATTGTACGCATCTACGTTAATGTAAATTTGAATTCACATGATCTCATTTTCGATTCTTTTTGAGATGCATGTCTAGCCTACAAGGAAGGCATAGGCCATTTTCATCATCTGTCTTGTGTAATACACACATGCAGCCTTCAGACTTGCATTGGCACAGATCAGGATCCAACGTCGTCATTCTATTTTTTTTGATTATATGATATATAATAATCAGGCAGAATTTCTCAGCAAGACTTTTCAATTAGATAGTTTAGACAAAGTAATCTGATGCTGCAAAATTCAGATCTATATTCGTAATTTTTGGATTAAATTCAAGTTTAATCAAAGCCTATAAGCAAATCATCCCATACAATAAAAGAAATGAAAGNNCCACTACCTCTTTCAAAATCAGAATGGAAGGAATTTTGGGATGGATATTATGACTATAAAGGAAAAGAATGGATGGAGCAAAAAAAATCGGAGCTTGATGAGCAGATAAAGACAGGTACTCTAAAAGATTGGATTGAATCAGGTTCTAGCACACAAGATTATTCAAACTATAACGTCTGGTTTTATTATTATGTAAACAACAAGGTGCCTGCGCCAGAAGGTTATGAATTACAAGATCACAACCAAGTGATTCTTGCTCCGCTAAAACAGATAAGACTGGGAATATCGATTCAAGACATAAAATGTAAGGAGAGTCATTCGCTTGTTATAAGAGAAAGTGATGGTTCACCTGCATGTGTAAAACTAACTAGCATCAACCGCCTTTATGACCTTCGCTGGGCAAAACCAATTGATTCAATTGGCAATCCCGGAATTCCACAAGAGACAACTGGAACTTTTGTAACACTTTTTGAAGGAAATCAAGAAGGGCCATTACTTGTACTAGAAATTACAGAAAATAGTGTAATGGGTGAAAATTTTCTTGATTATCCAGTTGCAAGAGATACTGGTACTCCAATTACATTACGCCTTGGAGATACTGCAAGCAATGGCTGTACCGTAGAACTAACTCTGATAAGAATCAGCGGCAACACTGCAACATTTCTTAAAAAAGAAAATTATGATAGACCATGTCCAATCTGTCTTTCAGAGGATACATTAATTGATACACCAAGTGGTGCAATCAAAGTCACAGAGCTAAAAGAAGGAATGAGAATATTTACACAGGATGCATCTGGCAAAAAAATCATTGGAACCATATTGGAGACTGGAAATCGGACTGTTCCAACAATTCACAGGATGGTTCACATTGTCCTAGACGATAGTAGAGAGTTGTTTATTTCGCCGGAGCATCCAACTGCTGATGGAAGGCTAGTCCATGAATTGGCAACAGGAGATACTCTTGATGGTTCCAAGATACAAAGTGTTGAATTTGTACCATATGATGGAACTCATACATACGACATTTTGCCTTCAGGGACAACTGGATTTTACTGGGCAAATGGAATCTTGATCAAGAGCACTCTAAAGTGATTAGATGAAAACTCTATAACTACCATCATTTGCTATGTCTTGGTAATTTTCCTAAACTGTCAAACGCNNGCTGCAAGCCCATCATTATTTTTTTGTTCGGTAAAGTTAAACTGCCCCCAGAAAATATTCTGAACAGTTGCATTTACTTGGCTGACAAATATTGCGTATGCGTTTCTTGGAGTGAATGGATCGAATTGCACTAGCCAACCTTGAAGATCTTTTTGCAGATCTTGATTTGCAAGTGCTCGTTGTTCTTCTAAGAATTTTTTCTTGTCTTCAATTTCTTTTAGTTTTCTTTCATAGTCTAGTTGTTTCTTTTTCGCAATTTCTATGTTTTTAAGAATCTTAGAGGCCATGGGGTCTTGTTTTATTTTATCGCCAGTTACAGTTTTGAAATTTAGCTGTTGAGTCGCTGGAATGCCTTTGACAAAAAATGTAGTCTTTGCAAGACCCACACCATATCCATCTTTTTTTGCCTTTACATTTACTATGTATTGATTTGGCAAAACAGAATCAGAATATTGGTATCTGAATTTGCCATCAGAATCTGTTACAACTGTTTTTGTACCCTGCGATGTGCTGATGGTTACTTGGGAATTAGCTATTGGCTTGCTTGCCTG
>DUJB01000067.1:2762-3050 GCA_013330055.1 Nitrosopumilaceae archaeon | reverse complement strand
CGAAAAAAGTTGCTTAAAAAAAATTTAGATTATAAGTATTGATACATACTTAGTATAATCTAGGCATGGAATAAACATAGTGATAAGATTACTAGATTACTATTTTTTCCTACTATCTAAAAAAAGGAAAATCGCTCATATATATAAGTCAGACAGACATGGATTGTATATATGCCTAAACATGAGAATCGCGCATTTTCACCTTTTGGATATATTTCTAAATTCGAGTTTAGAAACATTTTATTCTGTACAGACTCTATACAGGTGATATAAAATGCCACAAGCAAG
>DUJB01000067.1:0-2732 GCA_013330055.1 Nitrosopumilaceae archaeon | reverse complement strand
CAAGAAATGTGGCGCTGTACAGAATGTAAGCATGAGAACATTTTACTAAAATCTGATATGGTACAAGACAAGCCAAAAGATCCAAGTTACTTTAGAGTAGTACCAGAACCACCAAGCCAAAAAGATGGAATTATGGATAGGAAAAAATATTCAACAAGATTTACTTTATGGTTTTGGACATGTTTAGGAGAAATTCAATCTCAGATGGCAACCTTCAGAGATGATAACTGGACCAAGAATGAACTTTACCAAGATCTTGACTATGATGGTAGTGATGAGGCCGAAGATGCTACAGCCTAGATCTCAACAAATTCTTGTATCTTCAAGTGATAGAATACGACCAAAAATGATACAATGGAAAGGTGTGTATCTGTTGAGGCAACAATCCTTTAATGCAACTGTACGAGAAATCATCGAATTTTCAAACGAATTGGATGTTGTCAAAGTAGGCATAATTGGTGATATGAGTAGTGGCAAAAGCACAATGTCAGAGGCCATAGCCCACACCATACATACAAAATCTAAGGTTCCATATGCGATAAGGAAATTTGATGAAGATGATCTATTGGACTTTGAACAGACTTTGAAGCAGTTATCCCCTGCAAATTATATTCTAATCTTTGATGATGTATCCTTTCTTGAAGCCTCTGCAAACAAGCAACAAGTATCAAAAGTTAAACAGGCAGTAACAAAAATTAGGCATCTCCCAGGAGGACAAAATGTAAAAATTATTCTAATCTATAACTACCATTATTCCCTTGGTCTTGACAAATTCCTAAGACAAGCCGATTTCAAGTATTTTACGACAGTAGGTTCATCTGAGATAGAAAACATGGAAGCCACAGTAGGAACCAAAAAAATGAAAATTGTTCATGATTTCATTAAACATAGAAGAAAAGCAGTTTCAAGTAAAGAACCTAAATTTTGGACTGTGCCAATAAGTGCAAAAGAATCATGCATGTATAAATGGCGAAATCCCTTTATTCCTGCTTTGTTTTGGAATACTGAATCTGTAAGGGAAATAATATCGCCTACTCGTCAGTGGTTGGATCCAATATGTTCTGTCTGTACAGGTTCAAATGGAAGTTTTACAAGCAGCATTTCCAACGAACAATTTTTAGAAGAATCTGAAGCAAAATTCACAAAACCAACATTCCAAGCAGTTGTGAAGCAAAAGTTAAAAGAATTGGGTATTGCCAATACATATTCTAAAAAATTCGTACAAGCCCAGAGATACCTTGATCGAGCATTAATGAGAAAAGAGATCTCCCTAGAAGAAATTGCAGTTCTTTATGACCTTCACCCCACGAATACAAAATTGAATAAAAAACTGGATGGTGTCCTATTATCGCAAGACTCTACGAAAAACAACCCTGTGGCTGCTTAAAGCACCCAGAAGAAACTATTAAGTGCGATAAGCACAGAAAATTATCTGAAGATCCTTATCTCTAGTTTTCGTCATTTTCTATCTTCTTACCTAGTACGCCATCCATGAAGGTTCTTTTGCCATCGCTTTTCAAGGTATATACTTTCTCAGTCTTGTTCTTGTTTAGTTTGTCAATCAAAGTCATCTGGGCATTATGAGAGTCTCTTTGTGATTCTGAACTCTTAGCATCTATTGAATATCTATAAGGCATACAACCGTTTCTAATCTGTTGTGCTAAAACCTGTGCCCTTGGGCCTGACATGTGAAAATAACACTCATCAGCCAAATTCTCAAATTGTTCTAACTCTAGTATATTCCTTCCAAAATAATTACTATTTACACTTTGAGTCTTACACCAGACTCTTTTAGTATCTAACACTAATTCTTGGTGAATTATCCCATTAGGATCTTTTACATCTTTTAGAACCTTACAAGCATCAGTTAAGAAATCAACAACATCGCTGTGTTCTTTTTGGTTCTCTTGTAGCACTACTATTCCATATTCAATAAATCTTATATAGATATCTATCGAACTAGGGATATTGGACGATAAAGCGATTCTTTTTGTCGGACTACCAAAAGACGTAAAAAATGAGTTTTATGATGTGATCCGAGAGTATATGGGATATGACAGAGCAAACCTAAGAAAAGCAACCGAAGAGGCGGTAAAAGACTGGATCTCCAAAAAAAGGGCTGAAAAAGAGCAAAAACTAGAAAAAAAACCGATGGTGAGTTAGATGGGTGTACTACATGGCAGAGATCTATTATCTTCTAGACATACAACTGCGATAATCTGGGATGCATCTAACAGGCTTTATTTTGTACCAATAAAATACTCGCTTGGGGATTATTTCCCTGTTCTAATTAACAATCTTCTCTATGTATTCAAGATTGATGGATCGAGAATCTTAACTTATAGGGAAACATTATCCAAAGCATTTCGAGTCTTAATTTATACTACCTCCCACTTTTTACCAGTAAGTGCAGAACAAAAGGAACTAGAGTTAGTTTTACATGAAAACAATCTTCCAAGGGTTGAAGGCAACCTGTACAGCATAATGAAGATCCTAGGCAAGAAAGAAAAGGATCCCTTCCAACCCCATGACATCAAAGAACTACTCGAAGAGGTAGCAGCAAAAGAGGATGAGTATAGTGTAGAAACTAGAAACCTAATTACATTTTTAGACCATCTCAAAGTCGATAGGATTGTAACTCCTGTCAGAAGATTATCTGATTTCCTAGATGGGGAATTATTAGAGACTGATCCTAAATTCTATGGTACTGTAACTGCCCTACAAGAAAGGGC
>DUJB01000026.1:25593-50555 GCA_013330055.1 Nitrosopumilaceae archaeon | reverse complement strand
AAGAGAATTTTTTGCAAATGAGTGAAGAACAAGCTCAAGCATTGTTGCAACAGATGCAAGCACTTGAAGCTTACATGGCTGACTTGATTCAAAGAGAAGAAGCTGTCATCAAACTTTTACAGGAAGCATCAGGTGCAATTGAATCAATGATTGCAATAAATGAAGATACACCATACGAAACTCTTGTGCCTGTTGGAATGGGAACATATGTTAAAGCTACCATTTCACCTAAAGAAAAAATGATTGTAAATATCGGAGCAGGAACTGCAATAGAACAAGATAAAGCTACTGCAATTAATTATGTAGAACAAAGAATTAAAGAATTGGAGGTTGCGCTACAACAGATTTCGGCTCAACGACAAGAAATAGCAGCACGACTAGAACACGGACAGCAAGAAATGAATCACTTGATTCAAGAACATCGTAATCCAAAGCAATAAAGGCATACATTATGTTTGATAAACTAAGGAACGCATTTTCCTCTGCAACAAAGAGTTTTGGACAAAAGGAATTAAAGGAAAAGGACATTGACGAAGTTCTCTTTGAACTTGAAATTGCATTAATGGAATCTGATGTTGCTACAGAAGTAATTGATTCTATAAAGTCTGATCTAAAAAAGAAACTAATTGGTACAACTATTGAAAAAGAAAAAATAGAAAGTATAGTAAAGCAGAGCTTGCGAGAAAACATTTCAAATCTATTTAGTGCTACAGGAAAAATTGACATTTTATCAAACATTCAAAAGAAAAAAGGAACAGGTGAGCCATACATCATACTATTCGTAGGCATAAACGGTACTGGGAAAACTACTACTTTGGCAAAGGTAGCGCATCTCTTACAACAAAACAAATTTTCCGTTGTTATTGCAGCAGCTGATACATACAGAGCAGGTGCTATTGAGCAACTAAGTGAACATGCAAAGAGATTGAATCTTAAAATCATAGCACAAAACTATGGTTCAGATCCAGCTGCTGTTGCACGTGATGCTGTGCTTTACGCAAAATCTCACAAAGTTGATTGTATACTAATTGATACGGCAGGAAGAATGCAAACAAGTAAGAATCTGATGGATCAGATATCAAAAATCAATAAAGTTGTAAATCCTGATCTGAGAATTTTTGTTGGTGATTCTCTTGCGGGTAATGATACTGTAAATCAAGCACGAGAATTTCATCAATACACCAAATTTGAGGGAGCAATTCTGACAAAAAGCGATGCTGATGCACGTGGCGGTGCTGCAATTTCTATAGTTAAGATCACATCTACCCCAATTCTGTATCTAGGTGTTGGTCAAGAATACAAAGATCTGAAAATCTTTGATAAAGATGCTTTTCTAGAATCCATATTAGGCCTGGAAGAATCTATCCAAATACAAACAGCTAAGATAGAGACACAGCTAAAACCACAAGAACAAGATAATGTTACTAACATGGAAAAGATAGAACAAGAGGTAAAACAAGAACCAAAAGTAATTCTGGCTACACCGGAAATTAAAGTAGAAACAAAACAGGAGCCTAAATCTACATCAAACCAAGATTTACAAACAATGGATCAAAAAGATCCATTTGAGAATCTTTCGACTAAAGATATTGAAAAATATTCTAAATTGTTTGACATTAGACCACCTGAAAACGATAAAGAAGCTATGGAATTGGCTACAAAAATAAGAAAATGGATTTCACAAGGTAGACCAAAAACAGAGTTATTAGAAGAGCAACAAACCATGGAGCAGGATGACACTAAACCTAAAAAGAAGCGTTCATTATTTGGTTGGAGTAAGAAATGAAACTAAAAACAAAAAATCTACTTACGCTGAATGAGCTTGATAAAAAAGAAATTGAAGAAATTCTAAATAACGCCATAAAATTAAAAAAAGATCTTAAAGCTGGGATTTACAAGCCTTTACTAAAAAACAAAACACTTGCTATGATATTTCAAAAATCATCTACGCGTACACGAGTAAGTTTTGAAACTGGAATGTATCAACTAGGTGGACACGCTCTGCACTTATCTTTTGAGGAATTACAACTTGCTAGGGGAGAAACAATCGAAGATACCGCAAAAACACTTTCTCGTTATGTCAATATTATAATGGCACGAGTGTATTCACATGACGAGGTGGAAATACTTGCAAAAAGTGCAGCAGTTCCTGTAATAAATGGACTGTCAGATTCTTTCCATCCATGTCAAATATTGGCTGACCTTATGACAATAAAAGAAAAAAAGAAAAAACTCACTGGCTTAAAACTTGCTTGGATAGGAGATGGTAACAACGTTTGCAATTCAATGATTTATGGATGCGTAAAAACAGGAATTGATATTTCTATTGCAACACCAAAAGGATATGAGCCGGATCGGAATGTTGTAAAAGAATCAAAAAAGGTCGGCGAAATTCAATTATCCAACGATCCGGCATTAGCTGTAACCGATGCTGATGTTGTAGTAACTGATACATTTGTGTCAATACATCATCAAGCGACTAATAGGACTAAG
The DNA here is from genome assembly GCA_013330055.1 of Nitrosopumilaceae archaeon. GTDB lineage: Archaea > Thermoproteota > Nitrososphaeria > Nitrososphaerales > Nitrosopumilaceae > UBA8516 > UBA8516 sp8516u. The sequence goes on along the minus strand of DUJB01000026.1, from coordinate 48,062 downwards.
GATTTCTTACCCAAATTTCAGGTTAATTCGTCTTTGATGAAAAAAGCTAAACCAGACGCAATTTTTCTACATTGTCTTCCCGCAAAGCGTGGACAAGAAGTTACAAACTCGGTAATTGATGGATCTCAATCAGCTGTTTGGGATGAAGCTGAAAATCGTTTACATGCTCAAAAATCTCTTATGATTTCACTACTTCGAGTCTAACGTTTATAAGAGCTTTACCGAAATTTTTTGTGAAAGAGGATAGTAATGGTATATTCGCAAATATTACGTAGACTAAGAGAAGAGAAGACAAACTATAGAAAAAGAAAGCATCTTCTCATGGGTAGAAGAGACTTTATCACAGTACAGATTTCAAACGAGAATACACTAGTCCAAATTCACAAACCAGAAATGGAAGGGGATAAAGTTCTTGCATTTGCACATTCTAGGTCACTATTAAATAAAGGTTGGAAAGGCTCAAGGAAGAGCATACCAGCTGCATATCTTACTGGTTACCTTGCTGGAAAGAAAGCTCTTGTTAAAGGAGCAAAGAATGCAGTCCTTTACAGTGGTACAAGAAAATATACGCAAAGAATGGCGGCAGCACTAAAGGGTGTGATAGACGCTGGTCTTGAAGTACCAGCAGATGATGAAACTTTTCCAGATCAAGAAAGACTTGGTGGTAAACATCTTAAAGTTATAAATGATATTGATAAGGTCAAGTCTGCAATAGATACAGAGGTTAAAACTAAATGAGTCATACAGAACAAAGAGTCAGGAGAGAAAGAAAAGAACAAGAAGAAGTATGGGTTCCAAGGACAAGCCTTGGTGTTATGGTAAGCACTGGTAAAATAACAGCTATGAAAGAAATTTATGAAAATGGTTACAGGATTAAAGAAGCGGGAATAATCAAGAAACTTCTACCAGGAATTAAAACCGAAGTCATTGATGTAGGAATAGTACAAAAACAAACAACAAACGGTGAATATACCAGATTCAAAGCATTGGTTGCAGCTGGGGATGAAAGTGGATGGCTTGGAATCGGGCAAGGAAAATCAAAACAAATGAGAATTGCAATTGAAAAAGCTACAAACGCTGCATATCTTGCAGTAAGTCCAGTAAAACTTGGTTGTGGAAGTTGGGAATGTAGATGTGATCAGCCTCACTCCGTTCCGTTTAAAGTACGGGGCAGAGGAGGAAGTGTTACAATCGAAATCATTCCGGGTCCAAGGGGTCTTGGATTAGTTGCTGGTGGAAATATTAGAAATCTCTTGAAACTCGCAGGACTAAAAGATGTCTGGACAAAAAGCAAAGGTTCTACAAATACAATGACTTCTACATCCGGAGCAGTTCTTAACTGTCTTAGGCAAACATTTAGCCAAGGTTGATTGAAATGGCAAATTCTTTCTTAGTAGTTAGAATGAGAGGAACAGTAAACGTACCACATTGGGCTAGAACTACGCTTGACCTTTTACATTTGGATAAAAAATTCAGAGCAACAATAATTCCTGCAAAAGATAATACTAAAGGCATGCTTGATAAGATCAAACATTACGTTTCTTGGCAGGAATTAGACGTGTCTACTACAAAGGAACTGTTGGAAAAAAAGGCACGAAAAGGAGGTTATCAAAAAATTACTGTAGAAGATATTACCAAACTAGGATTCAAAAACACTGATGAACTTGCTTCATCTTTAGTGGAAGGGACAGCCACATTATCAAAATTAAAACCATTGAAACCATGGTTTGCACTATCGCCACCAAAAAATGGCTTTAAGCGAAATACAAAGAAGATGTATGGTGAGGGAGGAATTTTAGGTAGCCATAAGGAGCTTCTTGCACAAGTAAGGAAAATGATATAGAATGGCAACAAGACTTAGAAAAACACGAAGGCTCAGAGGCGGAAGACACATGGGATGGGGACAAATTGGTCAACACAGAGCAAGTGGCCACAAAGGTGGTCTTGGCAGGTCTGGTATGCACAAGCACCATTTTATCAAGATGCTCCTAACCGATCCAAATCATTTTGGTCATGATTCTACTCACCCGCCACACCCAAACCTTGTGAAAAAATGGATTAGTGTAAGGGACCTAGATTCTTTCTTTGCGAAATTCGGAAAACAAGAAGGAGAAAAAAAGATCATAGATCTTACAGAGCTAGGTTATGATAAACTTCTAGGTGGAGGTCAAACCAAAAATGCTTACGCCATTAAAGTTGAAAGATTCTCTGCTTCTGCAGAAGAAAAAGTAAAACAAGCTGGGGGCGAGGTGCTTGCAGAAGCATGAGTGTAGAAGGAACGCCTACCAATTTACTAATAAAAGTTATTAAAAAAGCTGAAAACTACATTCCACAAGTACCGAAACCAAAAAAGAAACTCTCGTTGCAAGTTAGACTTGCATGGTGTGGATTAGCACTTTTAATCTACATGATAATGGCTCAGACACCTTTGTATGGTGCAACAACTCCTCAGTTTGACTTTCTTGCATTTGCAAGAGTGATCTTTGCATCTCAACAAGGTACGCTGGTAGAACTTGGTATTGGACCAATTGTTACTGCAGGACTCTTAATGCAACTTTTGAAAGGGTCTGAAATCTTTCACCTTGACTTTAAGAAACCTGAAGATCGAAGTCTATTTCAGACTGCTACCAAAATGGTAACATACATTGTAATTGTTGCAGAGTCAATCCTATACGGCGCAGCTGTTTATGGTCCCAACCTTCCATCTCCAGAAGTAGGGTATATTTTGATAGGTCAGCTGATGGCTGCTTCGGTTATAATCATGTTTTTGGACGAATTAATTCAAAAAGGATGGGGGCTTGGAAGTGGAATCAGCCTTTTCATTGCTGCAGGAGTAGCACAACAAATGCTGTGGAGTTTGTTTAGTCCAGTTCCTGCTGGAGATGGTGGTTTGACTGGGATATTCCCATATCTTGCAGGTTCAATTATGAATGGCGGTAACTTGTTAGACGTTCTCTTCAGAGCTAATCAATTGCCTAGTCTTTTTGGTTTGTTTCTAACAGCAGGGATCTTATTGATTTTAGTTTATACACAGGGAATAAAAATAGAAATCCCGATTGTATCAACAAAGTACAGGGGATTTTCTGCAGTTTATCCTATCAAACTAATGTATGTGTCTAACATTCCTGTAATTTTAGCATCTGCATTAACAGCAAACGCGGTGTTTGTAGGCCAATTGCTTTGGGCAAATTACAACCCAGGTAATAACAACCCATTAATGAATTTCATTGGGATGTTCGATCCATCAAGTCCTTCTACTCCGATAGGCGGAATTTTATATTATATTACACCGCCACGTGGACTTGATATCGCAGCATTAGATCCTCTACGCGCAGTACTGTATGTTCTATTTATGATAGGAATTGTGGTTTTGTTTGGAAGATTATGGGTAGAACTTGGTGGNNCGCTCAAATGAACCAGTAGAAAATATACTCCAAAAATACATTCCATCTGTAACTATTATTGGTTCTATGATTCTTGGTGTATTAGCAGGTGCGTCAGATGTTCTAGGAGTTTTTGGAAGCGGAATAGGACTTTTGCTTACTGTGGACATTCTCATTAATTACTATAATTTGCTTATTAAAGAACAAGTAGAAACAGTAATGCCAAGACTTGGTGCATTGCTTGGCAGAAAGTAGGAAAGTAGTCATTGTTGGAATACCTGGTGTCGGAAAGACTACCATAGTATCAAAGGTTCTAGAGATGCTAAAAGCAAAAAAGATCAGTGCGAGCGTTTCTATTTTTGGCACCATTATGTTTGAGGAAGCAAAAAAGAATGGAATCAAAAACAGAGACGAGTTGCGCAAACTGTCTGTACCAGAACAAAAAAAACTACAATCTATGGCTGCAAGAAGAATTGCTTCCATAAATGATGATGTTGTAATTGTAGACACTCATGCCTTTATTTCCACAAAAGAGGGCTTTTACCCTGGACTTCCGCATAACGTCTTGGAAATACTTATGCCTGATATCTTTATCATGATCACTTCAAGACCAGAAGAGATCTATAACAGAAGAATGAAAGATACGTCAAGAGATCGTGATATTGTGTCTATTGATGCTATAAAAAAAGAACTTGATGTAACCAGTGCTATGTTATCCACTTGTTCGATTTTATGTGGCTCGCCAATAAAGATGGTACTTAATTCTGAAGGAAAAGTTGATGAGGCTGCCAAAGCAATCGTAAATGGGATGGGGTATAACAATGGAAGTTAGCTTAATTCTTAATTTCTTAAACTCAATTCTGCTTCAAATTCCAGGCATTAGTCAAGGCCAACTAGGCAGCGCTGATCCTTTGGTAAAAGGTATGATTCCATCTGCATTCGGGATTCTTGGAATTGCAATTGGTCTTAATTTGTTCAATGCAGTAATAAGGAAAAAAATGGTGGATCAAAACAAGCTCAGAAGACTAATGAAAGAAACAAAAGCTTGGCAGAAAGAAAGAATGGCTGCATTTAGAGCAAAAGATCAAGATAAGATAAATGAAATAAACAAAAAATCTGCGTATATGAACAAGATGAACATGGAACTGATGCAAATGAATATGCGACCTATGATGATTACTTTCATACCACTAATCTTGATCTTTTATTTCGTGCTTCCTCCATTGTTTGCATACACCGTAGCTGTATCTCCGATACCTCTTAACTTCATACCTGGAGGCTATTTTGAGCTTACATGTACTGCAGAAAAAGTGATCTCGCAACCAAACATATGCAAACACGAAAATGAGATTTACTTCTGGGCTTGGTATTTTCTTGCATCCATAGCTTTTAGTGGTATGATAATGAGAGTCACAAAAACTACGATGGATCTAAGCTGAGTTGTCAAAATCCGTAATAATTTCTGGTCAACCAGCCATTGGTAAAACTACAGTTGCAAAAGGACTTGCAAAAGAATTTGGGTTGAAATATCTTAGTGGTGGAGATGTTTTGAAAGAATTAGCAGAGGAACAAGGATTTCATACTAGCGGTGATGATTGGTGGGACACGCCAGAGGGAATGACATTTTTGAATCAGCGAAAAACAAATCAAGAATTTGATAAAAAAGTTGATGAGAAGTTAAAAGAATTATTCTATAAAGGAGGTGTAGTAATAACCAGCTATACTCTCCCATGGCTGGTTAATGATGGAATAAAAATCTGGCTTGCAGGTTCACAAGAAAATAGTGCAAAAAGGATGACTAGAAGAGATAATCTCTCCTCAAAAGATGCACTGGAAATAGTAAAAAAAAGATATCAAGAAAATAAATTGATTTACAAAAAGCTTTATGGTTTTGACTTTGGTGAGAATCTTTCCGTTTTTGATAAAATAATAAACACGGATGATCTTAGTGCAGAGGAAGTGCTTTCAATAGCAAAAACACTGGTAAAAAATTCATTATGAAACTAAAACAACTACAAAATCTTAGAGTTTTAGATCAAGATATTACGAATGAAGAATATGGCACATATTGTGATAAGAGAACTATAGAACAGCTTCTAAACTATGGGTTGATAATTTTGGATAAACCAAACGGTCCTACTAGTCACGAAACAGTCGCATGGGTGAAAAAAATATTTGGCATTTCAAAGGCAGGACATAGTGGTACACTTGATCCTCCTGTTTCTGGACTTTTACCAATAGGTTTTGGTGAAGCAACAAAAGCTTTGGCTGTATTGTTGTTAGGACCGAAAGAATACCATGCTCTGGGAAGATTGCATTCATTACCATCAAACGAAAAATTGAAAGATATTTTACAACAGTTCAAGGGTAAAATTCATCAAAAACCTCCACAACGTTCTTCTGTTTCACGTCAAACGAGGATTAGAACTATCTATGAAATAGAAGTGATTGAACAAAAAGAACGACTCTTACTTTTAAGAATTTTATGTGAAGCTGGAACATACATTAGAAAAATTTTTTATGATATGGGGGAGATATTGGGACCTGGTGCTACAATGATTGAACTAAGACGAACTCGAGTTGGACATTTCAATGAAGATTCTAATCTTGTTAAGATGCACGATCTTGTAGATGCACATGCATTATGGAAAGAAAAAGGTGACAGTTCTAAACTTTTGAAAATAATAATGCCAATAGAAAGTGCACTTAGTGAAGTAAAATCAGTAGTAATAAGGGATTCCGCAGTTGATGCCTTGTGTCATGGCGCACAACTCGCAATTCCAGGTATTTTGGAAATTTCGCCCAATATGACAAGAGGAGATTATGTGGGAATTTACACACAAAAAGGAGAAATAGTGGCTCTAGGGGAGGCACTGTTGTCAGAATCTGAAATTGTAGAAAATACAAAAGGTTTTGCTTTTCAAACAAAAAGAATCATTATGGCACCAAACACATACCCAAAAAATTGGCGTTCTAGAACTATAGTTAACAAATAAAAAGGAATAAAAAATAATTTCCATGTTGATTCCTAAAGGTGCTTTAATAGGATTTGGCTTTGGAATAATTGTGGCTGCAATATCTGGTTTTTTATTGCTAAGTATGACTGATCAATCCAACGTATTAGTATATGTGGAGGGCCCATCGCTATCCATCATCACTGAAAAAACAAACTTTAAGATTGGAGAAGAAATCGTTATTAAAATTGTAAATTCTGGAACTATACCATTGACATTCTCAGATTCTTCTTATGGATTGAGAATTATTGGACTTGACGGCAGAATACTCTATTTTCCTCAATCTGCAGCGCTGATCTCTACATTACAACCAAAAGAAGAGAAAATGTTTGTCTGGGATCAAAAAAAATCCGATGGTGACCAAGTTATTGGTGGGCGATACAAAATCGTTTCAAACACGATTAAAAATAACGGGAAAATGTTAGAGAACTCTCTCACAATAAATATTTTCAAATAACGTTCTTAGTATAATTGATTAAAATATTTTTAAAATTATGTTATCCAGAAAACAAGGAAATCAGAGAAGCACTTATGGAAGAAAACACATTAGCAAATTGTGTTACTATGTCATCATGTTTATCAATCTTCGCCATAGGTTTATTTTCGATGTGTAAAGGTGACTCTTCCGAAATTAATATGGTTTTAGGTTCTGTTTCATGCGTGTGATACACCGTCAGAAATGATGATGTTTTTTCTTTGTTGGTTAATACGATTACGTTGTAAGGATCGATCTCAAGCACCTTATCATAGTTTGATATTGCCTCTTGATATCTACTTAGACTTGAAAGTGCATTGCCTTTATTGTTTAATGCATTTACATTTCGAGGATCTATCTCCAGCACCTTATCATAGTTTGATATTGCCTCTTGATATCTACCAAGGCTCGAAAGAGCAGCGCCTTTGTTTGTCAACGCAACGATGTTTTTCGGATTGGAATTAAGAGTCTGATCATAATTAAATATCGCATCTTCATATTTACAAAGTCGCGCTAGGGCTGGACCGGGATTATTGTAATATGTAACTATGTCTTCATATAGATTTATTTTACAATTTTCACTACTATTAAAATAAATAGTTTCCGTTTCTGTTTCATCCGTTATGTCTTGTTTGGAATCAATGTTGTAAGAAGTTTCACTTTTTAATTTCGATGATTTAATTTCCTTACTTTCTACAGTGGAAACTGTTTTTGTTGGTAATGTGTCTGGAATTTCACTAATACTTGGGTCTTCTATTGATTTATTGATATACTCTTCTAAGGAATTTTCCACTATCATAAAAAATTCTTTTTCAGAAATATCCTCTTTGAATAAATTGTCGATTGAAATTCCTAATGACAATTCTGTATCTTGAATCCACAAGATTAGAACATTCTTTGTAATTCTTTCATTTACATCTGGATCAATTAACCCTCTCTTCAACAAATCAATAAAAAATGATGCTAATTGATCATCGCTTCCATCTAAATAATACCAAGTTGCGAGATTTTCTAGATCTGACTCTGAAAGCAAAAGAGAATTTGAAATTTCAGGTTCTGTATTTTCTGATATGTTGGGTTCAGGAGTAACCATATTTGTATCTGATTTTTCAAAAAATTCTATCTCAATAATTTTTCTAGTTTCTGGCCCACCATACTGTGCAGTTATGGAATAAGTTCCCTCTACTTTGAAATTTACATTATATCTTGCCAAAAATGAGACAGAAAATGTCAAATCAGGATTCACGGAAGCAAGGTAAATTCCCACTGGTACTCCATGTGGATCAAAAATGGCTACGGTCACTTGAGGTACTGAAATAGTTGATATTTTTCCATTAATGAAAACCGTATCTTCATCCTGATATTTTTTTTTATCCGATTCAAAGGATATCACTTGAGGTAGTAGTATGGTTGATTCCTCTTCCTCAGGAGTAACATCTATAATTTTACCTTCCACATTTTCAATTTCAAAAACTGTGGTTGTTGTGAGCTTTCCATAGTCTACAATAATAGTGTATATCCCAGATTTTTCATAAAATGGAATATCTGCAATTACTGTTTTTGCAAAATGGTTGCTTTCATCTATTTCAACACTATATGCACCAAGAATTTTGTCTTCAGGATCAAATATCTTTAATGCGACTACTGGCATTTTCTTGTTTGTAACTTCACCCGAAACTACAATGGATTCTCCAGTAAAATACGATAATCTATCAGTCGTAATTGATATGTCATCAACAACGGCATCTCCTTCTGCTAAAGCTAGTCTTGGCATAAAACTTGAAAATAGAATTAGGAATAAGAAAGCAAAAATGGTTGTTTCTCTCATCACATGAGAGCAAACCGTCATTAAATATTTAATAATTAAGTAGAAATCATACTGATAACCAATTTTGGATAGAAGTCATCGTATGCTGGGGTATGGGAAAAAAATGATGCTAAAACGCAAAATAACGTAATATATAGTCAGTTTTACAACGAAAACTAATTTGGCGAAAATAAATGCCGGGGTCGCCTAGCCTGGTAGGGCGCGCGCCTGGAAATGAATTACCACAAAGCGCGTACTCGCAAGGGTTCGAGAGTTCAAATCTCTCTCCCGGCGCCTTTACATAACCCATTAAAAGATATTCTCCTAATTTCTTAGTGTGGCAAAATACGACGTCGCAATAATAGGTGGAGGCATACTTGGCACATCCATATCATACTGGCTTTCAAGTCTTTTTGATATTCATGTTTGCGTGATTGATAAAGAATCAGATGTTGGAATGCATGCAAGTAGTCGTAATACTGGCGTTATCCACTCGCCATTTTATCTTGATCCCCAAAAAAAAGGAATATTGGCAAAATCTGCGTTTCTTTCATATGAACTGTGGAAAACACTAGCAGAAAAGAGAGAATTGCCATGGAAAAGGGTAGGAACACTTGAAGTGGCTCTGGATGAAGATCAGCATAAAACTCTGGAAAAATACATGAGGTGGGGAGTTAATAATGGCATACCACAAAGTGATCTTGAATTACTTGATAGAAACGAGGTCTTAAAAAAAGAACCAAACGTAAACTGTCATTCTGCTATTTTTTGTAAAAGAGACGCAGTGGCTGATTATGGGAGGTTTACGAGACAGCTAAAAACAGAATCAGAAAAAAATGGAACCACATTTTTATTAAATCATGAAGTTATCTCGATAGAAAAAGGCCCTAAAATAAATTTAAAAAATAATACGAACATAACGGCAAATCTGATAATTAATTGTGCAGGTGGTAATTCTTTGGACGTGGCCAAAATGTTTGGATTGGCACAAGAGTATTCTGATCTTCATTTTAGAGGTGAGTATTGGATAGCACAAGAAAAGTATACTAATCTAGTAAAAACAAACATCTATTCAGTTACAAAGTTCAAAGACTTTCCATTTCTAGATCCACATTGGATTATTAGAATAGATGGTAGAAGTGAAGTTGGGCCCAATGCAGTGCCTGTTCCTAGTCCAGAAACTTATTCAGGTTATATTGGAAACGCTGAAACTCTGATCTCTAAACTATCTGAAATAATTACGGGGAATGCAAAAAAATTACTTTCTAATCCAGACTTCATATCTCTTATCTCTAAAGAATGGCTTAGCTCTATTTCTAAAACTGTGATGATTGATAGAGTAAAACAATTTATACCAAAAATAAGATCTTCATTTTTTTCTGAACGTGGTACTGCTGGAATAAGAACTCCCCTAATAACTCCGACTGGGGAATTTCTACCAGATGTTATAGAATTAGAGAATGAAATCTCGTTTAACATACTAAACTATAACTCTCCTGGTGCAACAGGTGCGCCAGCTTATTCCGCATATGTTGTAAAAAAACTAGAGAACAGAGGATTTTTAGATTATGCTCATAGTGCAAAAGATTCTATTTGGAATTTTGAGAAAATTGTGACCCAAACTTAATATTTTGTACAAATTAACAAAAGTTGTTTGTTACCAGAACACTGTTCCATAAAAGAAAAAACAAAAGATTGCCCAATGCCACCTGAATTTGTTATATCAATTAAAATGAAAAACGAAGAATATATGGTTGGTGTTACATGTAACGGTCACAAAAAGACTTTTTTTGAAAAATTAACAAAATTACAAAAAGATGGCAAAGTTCCAAATGGAGCAATACAATTTACAGAACTAAAAGCAGTAGGCACGAGTTGTATACGAATGGATCCGGATGACCTTATTCACCTCTAAAATGTGTTAACCACATATCTTGGATTTTTGCCAGAAAGAGAAAGTATCAGATTTTCAACAGCTATCTCGGCCATCTTTCTTCTCGTTTCCTTCGTAGAACTACCTATATGAGGAGTTAAGACCACATTTTCCATTCTCACAAGTGGGTGTTTTCTATCTATTGGTTCTTTCTGAAATACATCCAGAGCCGCACCTGCAATAATTTTTTTCTTTAATGCAAAAATTAGATCTTTTTCTTTTATGATCTTGCCACGGGCTGTATTGATCAGAAGTGCGGTTGGTTTCATTCTCTTAAACAATTGTAAATTCACAATCTCATGAGTTTCTTCTGTATAGGGTGTGTGAACGGTTATGATGTCACTTTCTTCAAATAATCTTTTAAGAGTAACATATCTTATTCTCAAGTCTTTTTCTTCGTTCTTTGTCAGTTTATGTCTATTATGATATAAAATATTTATTTCAAAGCCTTTTGCCCTTTTAGCCACCGCTCTTCCAATTCGACCCATACCAAAAATTCCAAGAGTTTTTCCATAAAAATCAGTTCCAAGAAAATCATCAGGACCAAAAATTGTCTTCCATTTATTATGGCGAATGATTCTGTCTCCTTCTGTCACTCTGCGCAGGAGATCAAGAATTAAGGCGATAGTAAGATCAGCTGTAGCGCGTGTCAAAACTTCTGGTGTATAACTTACTACAATTCCTTTCTTTGCAGCATGTTTTATGTCTATTTGATCATATCCTACACTATAGGTACTAATTGCCTTGAGATTTTTTGCGGCATCAATTACCTCAGAATCTATGGTATCATATGGAAAACAAATAAGCCCATCCTTATCCCTTATCTTCGTCAGGAGATCTTTTTTTGACATAGGAATTTTTCCTCGATTGATTTCAACATTATATCGTTTTCTTAGTTCATTGACTGCAAAATCATGTAATTTTCTTGTTAGTAATACCTTCATCTTCATATCTCTCATCAATAAACCAGTTAAAATTTGATCTATACTCAAGGATAAAAGATGTTTTAAGACGCTATCCTGTATAATAGAATATTATGGAAATAATGGGGAGAGGTTTTAGGCAAATCATACAAGAAATGCCGTGTTATTTTCAGCTCTTTCTAAAATTTGGATCTTACAAGCTATTAAACAAGAAAAGTCCGCTTTATGGTTCAGCTGATATAATTAATGTCTGTAATTTACACTGTTCGCATTGTTACTGGTGGCTCAATAGAAAGGAAAACGAAGAGCTCACGGTAGAACAATGGAAACAAATTATTGAAAATAAATTCAAGAAAAATCATATTTTTATAATTACGCTAGTTGGTGGAGAACCTACCATGAGACCTGATGTAGTAGAATTATTCATAAAAGAATTTCCAAAACGAGTCTGTCTTGTTACCAATGGAACATTTCCACTAAAAAAATATGATGATATTTATTTTTACTGGATTTCAATTGATGGTACAGAAGAAATTCATGATAAAATTCGTGGTAAAGATACTTATACAAAAACAAAAAAAAATATCATTGACTATGTTGAAAATAACGGAGATAAAGCTTGGAAAGACATTTGGATCACTATGACAATAAATTCACTTAACTACAAGACTGTCAAGGATGTCGCAGAAGAATGGCATGACTATTCAAATAAGATAGGCTTTCAATTTCATACGCCCTTTAGTAAAGGAGATCCTCTCTGGCTTCCTTTTGGCACAGAAAGAACAAAGGTTGTTGACGATATCATCTCTATGAAAAAACAATATGATGACGATTATATCATAAACCCTACAAGCCAGCTTGAATTGATGAAAAAAAACTGGGGGGGAAAGGGTACTACTCCTGTAGATTGTCCTACATGGGCAATACTCTCAGTGGATCATATGGGACGAGAGAAAAAACCATGTTGTATTGGAAGTGCGGACAAAGACTCGATGAAACCAATTTGTGAGGATTGTGGTCTTGGTTGTTATTCTGTTCTTGTTGGATATGGAATAAAAGGCTAAAATGTGATTTATTTAACAAAAATTCTTTAAAAAGCATTTATAATATTTTATTCTACTACTTTTATCTTGGATCAGGAAGAAGAATTTGCTTTATGCATCCAATGTGGAAATGCTTTAGAGAAATGTGTTTGTGTTTGTCCATTTTGTGGTGAACGTGATAAATGCGAGTGTGCACTGTTTGATGCAGCAACTGGCGGTTAATTATATCGTACCATTAATATCTGATAAAAAGCAAGACTGTATGTGCAATCAACAGACATAACGTGGGTTATAGGCGGGCCACAGGGAAGTGGAGTTGAATCAGGTGCCAATATTTTTGCTCGTACATGTGCTATGACTGGTTTGCAAATATTTGGAAAACGAGAATTTTATTCAAACATTAAAGGGGAACACAGCTACTTTGCCGTTAGGGTTTCAGATAAAAATATTAGATCAAATGTAAAAGGCATAACTCTTCTTGTAGCATTTGACGCCGAAACTTTGTTTAGACACGTTGATGACGTATATGACGACGGTGCAATAATATGCGATTCTGATCTGACACAAATCAAAATTGATGAAGTTCCTACACTAGACACTTTATTCAAGTCTAGATTGAAAGAACACCTTTCTTCTAAAAATAAAGAATTCTCGGTTCAGGGTTTATTGGATATATACAAAGAAAGAGGTGTCACAATCCATCTTGTTTCTTTTAAAAACATTCTATCCACTTTAGCAGATGAGATTCAGAATCCATCTATAAAGAACATGTTTAGAATGTTAAATGTACTGTCCGTATCTATATCCCTTGGATTTTTGGGGCTGCCTTCTAAACCACTTTTAGAGGCAGTTGAGGCTATTTTTCATTCTAAACCAAAAATAGCAGAATTGAACAAACAAGCTGCGAATTATGGGTATAATTTCGGAACAGTAAAGTTTCCAAAATTCAAGTATTCTATTTCCAATATTCAAAAGAATTCAAACACATTCCTAGTTCAAGGCTATCAAGCCACGGGACTTGGTAAAATGGCATGTGGATGTAGATTTCAATCATACTATCCTATAACACCAGCATCTGATGAAAGCGTATTCTTGGAATCAAATGAGGTCTTTGATGTAAAAAATAATCGTCCAGGTTCCACACTTGTCGTACAAACTGAAGACGAAATTTCTGCAATTGGCATGGTTATTGGTTCGGCACTAACAGGTGCAAGATCTGCAACAAGTACCTCTGGTCCCGGATTTTCTCTTATGACTGAAGCTCTTGGTTGGGCTGGAATAAACGAAGTACCGATAGTTGTTACACTATATCAAAGAAGTGGACCATCAACAGGTTTGCCAACAAGACATGGTCAAGATGATCTAATGTTTGCTATACATGCAGGTCATGGTGATTTTCCAAAAATTGTATATGCATCAGGTGATGTTGAAGAAACCTTCTATGATACTACAAAATGTTTCAACTTTGCAGAGCATTTTCAAATGCCAGTAATACACATGCTAGACAAATTTCTTGCTAGTACAATTACTACCTGCAAAAGGTTTGATCCAAATTTAATAACAATAGATAGAGGTAAACTACTTGAGAAAATAGAAAATGATGGTTACAAAAGATTCTCCATTACAGAAGACGGTATATCGCCACGATCAAAATTAGGGCTTGAGAATGGTATTTTCTGGAACACTGGTGATGAAAGTGATGAATTTGGCCATATTTCAGAAGATCCAATAAATCGAGTTCAGATGATGAACAAGAGAGCATCAAAACTTGATCTTGCTTTAAAGACAATCACAAAAGAAGACCAAGCAATAAGTTTTGGAACGGCAGAATTTTGTGTATTAAGCTGGGGTTCTACCAAAGGGCCGATTCTAGATGCTATTGATATGTTAAAGAAAGAAGGATTCAATATTGGATTTATACAACTAAAATTATTACAACCATTTCCCACAGATCGTATAAAATCACTTCTTAAAGACACAAGAATCATAATTGATATTGAAGCAAACCAGGCTGCACAACTTGGTTCCTTGTTAAATGAACATTTGGACAAAAAAGTAGACTTTTACATTTTGAAATACACAGGAAGACCTATGACTAGCACAGAAATCTATGACTCACTAAAAAAAATCTTACAGAACAATGCGGAAAAAATACAGGTGTTGACATATGGAGCCTAAATTAGCTGATTATAAAACAGATGTGCACAATGATTGGTGCCCTGGATGTGGAGACTTTGGAATTGTAAATGCAATACAAATGGCGTTAACAGAAATGAAGATTCCAAGACACATGGCAGCAATATTTTCTGGAATAGGCTGTTCTGGTAAAACATCTCATTTTGTAAATGTATTTGGTGTACATACTCTGCATGGAAGAGTCTTACCATTTGCACAAGGTGCAAAGCTTGCAAATCCAAACATGACAATTATAGCTGCAGGTGGAGATGGTGATGGTTTAGGAATAGGCGCCGGGCATTTTGTTGCTGCAGGAAGAAGAAATGTTGACATGACATACATTATTTTCAATAATGCAGTATACGGTCTAACAAAAGGACAAGCATCACCAACACTTCGCTTAGGACAAAAGACAAAATCACTGCCTAATCCAAACGTAAACGAAGCTGTCAATCCAATAGGCCTAGCAATAGCAAGTGGCTTTACCTTTGTAGGAAGAGGATATGCATACGATGTAAGACAGCTAAAAGATCTAATTATCGCAGCAATTAAACACAAAGGACTTGCATTTCTAGATGTACTACAACCTTGTCCAACCTATAATGATATCAATACCAGAGATTGGTTTGCAGGATTAGACAACGTTGATGAAATTACCCAAAAACCAAAACCAAGAATCTACAAACTAGAAGAAACTGGGTATGATCCCATGGTCCATTATGGTTCTGAAAGTGAAGTAAACGAAAAACTAACACAAGGACTCATTAAATCAAATGAATGGGATACAAAAATTCCTACAGGTATATTCTACCAAAATGAGCTTGTCGCTCCATATGAAGAAAGAATAGCCGATAGAGTCCCAAATTATCTTGAAAATCCACCTGCAATACAACCAATCTCCTCTGATGGAAAATCAATAACTGATATCTCAAAGATCTTAGACTCACTAGAGGTCTGAGAGATGAATCATCTATAGCTGCAGTAGTTCAAAAGATATGAAAATTTTTTACAGGTTGTGACAGATGACATGGCTTACCTTAATCTTGTTTATCCAAAGAGAGATTGGATTTCATTCAAAAATTACTGTAGGGGAAGTATTAGAAGAGCTACTCAAATCCCCGCCATAAAATAAGTTATTAGCAGGTTGAAAGGAAGAGTAAATTACTGTTGAATCTTTCAGAAGCAAATAAAGTCTTTCGTAAATCCATAATCAAGGGTTACTTTGAAACGCGTCTTTTGAATCTAGATTTTAAAAAATCAAACATAAAACATCCATCAATACAAGATGACGGTCTTATGCAAACAAATCTTTTACATCTCTTTTTTGATATTGAGACAGGAAGCGATTATCCTGATGGTGATGAATGGTTTATGGCAGAATTCATTTTTCCTTACAACATAAAAATTCCTGATAGCATAAAGGGACCTGATTACTTTAGCACTATTTCAGTCGGAGATGGTAAAAATTTTTGGCGACATAGAGAACTCATTAGATACAAGTATGGTAAATCAAAAAAACTTGAAGAATCACTTGATTTCCTAGAAAAAAAATACAAGGAATTGAATTCCTTGGTAGAACCATTGCAAAAAGATATCAAGTAATAAGTTTCCACTCATTTTCTATGATGAGATATTTTTTATCATTAGAAAATGCAGTATTTAATCTCCATCTATTAGTAGACGTGTCAAACATGTAGACTACATCTGTAATGTTTTGAGGAATTTTTTGGGGATCTAATTGATACTGTAATAATTCTAAAATAAAATCAATTTTTTCTAAAGCGGTATTAAACAAGCGGTGTTCATCAATATCTACAATAAATTTTATATTTGGTTTTCCAGAAAAACGAAGGTAAATTTTGATATGTCTGCCTACTCCTCTACGTCTCTTCATCTCTTTCAATATTCCTTTGACTTTATCCCATCTCATATGACCAAACCATTTGAAAAATTCATCACTAAATTCTAATGGAAAAAATACATCCACCATGGTCGAGTAATCTTCGTCTTGCTCTGTCTCAATTTGTTCTACTGCAAACATATCATGTAATAATCCGTATAGTACCTCAACTTCCCAAGGGGAAACTCCATAGTATTTTAAAGATGCTACAAGAGCTCCTTGTGCCATCATTTTTAGTAATTAAAAAATCTAATTAAAGGTTCTAAATCGTCTGTAAATATTTCCAGAGATAAAATATACCTATGGTTCCTATGAAAAATACCATGGGTTTCCATGCAAATACAGGGAATTTTGGAGTTGTAAGCTGTACTTTATAATTATCAAGTACTGTGTGAACATACTTTTTTATTCTTTCATTCCAAATCTTGTATTCAATTTGGTGTTTTTTTAGAAGTGTTTCTATTTCATAAAAAACAGGTGTTCTTTGACAGAAAAGGTGTTGCAAATAATCTCTTGAGACTTCAACTTCTGCTTGTATTGCTATAAGNNGAGTAAAGCCTTCTTTTGAAAAAATTCTTAAAAGTTCATCAACATTTTTTCTGACCACTATAGTAAGCTGCTCTACGCCTACCTTATGATCGACGTTAATTTTATGTCGTACGCCATTAAAAAGAGATATCGTCTTTGGATATCTAGTCAGAAATTCTACCATAGCTTGCGGTCTAATTTTCCTATATTAAAACCCTAGGTGTGTTTATTATTTGTCTTTAATCCACGAATGTATACACACTGATCGTAGGAAATAGCCATCTCATTTTGACCTATCTTTCTGTCTGTAATTTTTGCGTCTGAATTTTTTATTAAAGCAATGGGAGTGCCGTCTGAACCTTCACCCATCTTGAGGTTTGCAATTGATGCAAGATTGTCTGCTACAGCTTGAAAAGTAACTTTCAAGGGGTTTCCATGTAGATCCTTCTGACCACGAATGTCAGAAAGAGGTTCAATACCGGCGCAAGCAATTGCAACACCCATTGTTCCGACTCTTGCAGGCATCAACCTACTATCTATTATTAATATGCCAATATGGACAGAAAACCTCAAGAAAAATTTGCGGCGTAGCTGCTCTGCAATTTGGTACGAGTCAGTAGGATATAGAATTATTTTTCCTTTAGGGGCATTTGATTTATCTATTCCGGCATTTGGAGCTAAAATATTATCGGATGAAGTAATTACGAATCCAGGAACTCCTCCGAAAATTACATCAGATTCTCTCAAAATAATCTCGGCAATTTTAGGATTAAGATGAAATTTTGTTGCAAGTATTCTTGATTCTCTGGATGGCATGACTTTTTCATATTCGATTAATCTTCCTTGAGAATTTGCAACATATTTGCTTGAAATAATCAGAACATCATCATTTTCTAGTTTAATATTTGATCTTTGTAGTAAATCCACCAAAGTTTCAAATAGATCAAAATTTTGTGTTTTAAGATCTGATTTTATAGTTTGTACCGAAATAGACATGACAGCACTGTCTTTCTTAGACTTTTTAGCCTTCCCCTCCAAACCTTTTAATTTAAAAAACATGCATTTTCTACAGATAGAAATGAACATAACCGAAAAGATACTTGCTAGAGCATCTGGGAAAACAAGCCTATCCCCAGATGATGTAGTTTTTGTAAATGTAGATAAGGTAATGGTACATGATGTTTCAGGACCTGGTGTAATAGCAGTATTTGAGAAACTAAAGAAGAAAGGTATGAAGATAGAGAAACTTTGGGATTCGTCTAAAGTCTGGGTCGCAGAAGATCACTTTGTGCCTTCTGTTGACCAGGTATCGGCTCAAAATATAGTATTGTTGTCAGATTTTACAAAACAATTTGGAATCAACAAACATTTCAAATATGGTATGGGTCAGTATGGGATCTGTCACACACTATCTCATGAAGAAGCCATGGTGCTACCAGGCGAAGTTTATGTGGGTGGTGATTCACATACTAATACAACTGGCGCATTAGGTGCTTTTGCAGCAGGTCTTGGTCATACAGATATTGCATATGTGCTCTTAAATGGAAAAATTTGGTTCAAAGTTCCAGAAACGCTTTATTTCAAACTAAATGGTAAGCTTCCCAATCATGTGATGGCAAAAGATTTTATTTTAAAAATAATTGGTGATATAGGAACTGACGGTGCAGCTTACAAAACTATGCAATTCGGGGGGGATGGTATTTTAGAAATGTCAATTGAAGAACGACTTACTTTAACAAACATGACAACGGAAGCTGGAGCGAAAAGTGGAATCATTGAACCTGATCAAAAAACAAGTGACTATCTTGCAGTACGTGGTGCAACAAAATACGATGAAGTACATAGTGATGCAAATGCTCAATATGAAAAGATCTTTGAATATGAAGCATCAGAATTAGAACCCATTGTTGCCAAGCCATTTTCTCCTGAAAATATAGCAGAGGCACGAGACTTGTCAACAACTGCCCTAGACAAAGCGTATATCGGTTCATGCACAGGTGCAAAATATGAAGATTTACAAGCTGTTGCAAGAATACTAAAAGGCAGACAAGTGAAAATTAGAACAGAAGTGTTGCCTGCAGCAATATCTATATTCAGAAAAGCAATGGAGGAAGGACTCATTAAAATTTTCATGGATGCAGGTGCAGTGGTAGGACCACCTACATGTGGAGCTTGTTGCGGTGCGCATATGGGAGTACTGGCCAAAGATGAAGTTTGCATAAGTACTACAAACAGAAATTTCCCAGGAAGGATGGGCCATGTAGAATCAAAAACATATCTGGCATCGCCATTAGTTGTAGCTGCATCTGCAGTTACTGGAAAAATTACTGATCCGAGGGATTTGAAATGAAAGGAGACGTAATAAAATACCAAAGAGACAATATTGATACCGATGTAATAATACCTGGTCCATATCTCAAAATACATGACTATAATGAACTTGCAAAACACGCAATGGAAGGTTTAGATAAAGATTTTCATTCTAAAGTAAAAGAAGGCGATTTCATCGTGGCAGGACGTAATTTTGGATGTGGTTCATCAAGGGAACATGCACCGATTGCACTTGCATATTCTGGAATAAAGGCGGTTTTAGCTTTATCCTTTGCAAGAATATTCTATAGGAACGCAGTTGATGGTGCATTCTTGTTACCAATCGAAATTGATGAGAGCACATACAATAGCATATCTAATGAAGACTCGGTTGAAATTGATACAGAAAAAAATGAAATAAAAAATCTTACAAAGAATCAAACTTATGCCATGAAACCTTTTTCTGAATTAATTGGAAAGATCATAGCAGCTGGCGGTCTTTTTAATTACAAACCGTAGAAACAATAACACTACGAATAATCAAAATCCCCACTAACAGTTTTCTCTGTTTATACCATTATATCACGTATCGTATAAGATTCTACTATGCCAAAGACTCTGTTTGAGAAAATTTGGGATTTGCATGTTGTAGTAGAACAAAAAAATGGACCAACACTACTTTATGTTGATCGACATTTAGTACATGAGGTTACATCTCCACAGGCATTTGATGGCTTACGTATGAACAAAAGAAATGTACGAAGACCCGATCTCACATTTGCAACAATGGATCATAATGTTCCAACTAGTGATAGATCTTTACCCATTATTGATCAAATTTCTGCAAAACAGATCAAAGTTTTAGAAAAAAACTGCAAAGATTTTGATATTGAGTTATTTGATATTAATAGCCCAAATCAAGGAATAGTGCATGTAATTGGTCCTGAATTGGGAATAACTCTTCCTGGAACTACAATTGTTTGTGGTGATAGTCACACATCAACGCATGGTGCTTTTGGGGCATTAGCTTTTGGGATAGGTACTAGTGATGTAGAGCATGTATTGGCAACACAATGCATTTGGATGGAAAAACCAAAAACTTTTGAAATTAAAATAGAAGGTAAGAGAAAAAATGAACACGCAGTAACTGCAAAAGATATCATACTCTCAATAATACGACATATAGGTACTGCTGGAGGAGCAGGGACTGTAATAGAATACACTGGTGAGACAATATCTGATCTCACAATGGAACAAAGAATGACCATTTGTAATATGTCTATAGAAGGGGGTGCTAGAGCGGGACTTGTAGCTCCTGATGAAAAAACATTTGCGTATCTAAAGGGAAGAAAGTACATTCCAAAAAATTATGATGAGTTAGTAGATCATTGGTCTGAAAACCTAAAAAGTGACCCTGGGGCTCATTTTGACAAGATCTTTACCTTACATGTGGATACAATATCTCCACAAGTAAGCTGGGGAACAAACCCTGCGATGACTACAGATGTAACAAGCATTGTTCCATTTCCAGAAGAATATGCGAAAGGAAATCAAGATGAGGAAAAAGCAGCTATCAGAGCATTGCAATACATGAATCTAAAACCAGGTACGCCAATTACTGACATTTCAATTGATAGAGTTTTCATTGGTTCTTGTACAAATTCAAGACTGGATGATTTGATTGAAGCATCTAAAATAGTAAAAGGAAAGAAAGTTTCATCAAAGGTAAGGGCGATGATAGTGCCAGGATCTCAACTTGTAAAAAAACAAGCTGAAGAATTAGGATTGGATAAGATATTCAAAGAGGCGAATTTTGAGTGGAGAGAGTCAGGCTGTAGTATGTGTTTGGGAATGAATCCTGACATTTTGGTTGCGGGTGAAAGATGTGCAAGTACATCTAACAGAAACTTTGAAGGAAGGCAAGGCGCTGGTGGTAGAACTCATCTTGTTAGTCCTGTTATGGCTGCAGCAGCTGCATTAGCAGGGCATTTTATGGATGTAAGAGAATTGGATTTGAACTAGATGGAACCATTTAAGACGATCAAAAGTATTGCTACTCCGCTCGACAAAGTTAACGTAGATACTGATCAAATAGTGCCTAAACAGTTCCTCAAACTAGTTCAAAAGACAGGTTTTGGTCAATATCTATTTTATGACTGGAGGTTTACTACAGGCGGTTTACCAAAAGAAGATTTTATTTTAAACAATCCAAAATATCGAGATTCTAAGATACTTTTAACAGGAGAAAACTTTGGTTGTGGTTCAAGCAGAGAACACGCTGCTTGGGCTTTACTTGACTATGGATTTGTAGTAGTTATAGCTCCATCTTTTGCTGACATTTTTTACAATAATTGCTTCAAAAATGGAATTTTGCCAATAAAACTTGATAATAAGAAAATTGAAAGTTTATTCAAAACAAATTCGGAAATAGAGGTTAATTTAGAAAATCAGACAATCATTGTGCCAAATGAAACAATATCATTTGATATCGAAGGTCATAGAAAAAAAACTCTCCTTGAAGGACTCGATGATATATCTATTACCTTACAATATGAAGATAAAATATTACAATATGAAAAATCTCGAATTGTATCCTAGTTCTTCATTTTCCTAATTATTTCTTTTACTGTCACCTTATTTCGTTCTGCTTTATTTGGCGATTCTATGTCTATCCAATGCGCTTTACCTATGTCAAATGCACTAACGGTTTTTCTTTTTGATAAATCTTGTAAAACATCAAAAGAAAGATTAACTTCATTTTTCCTTTCTTTTTTAGATTTGATTATCTTCAAAATTTTTGTATTTAAAATGTAGATGCCTAGGCATTCTACCATGAGCATAGAAATGATTGGTTTTTCTTGGAATTCTGTGATTATGTCATCTTTTACTTTTGCGTAGCCTGTCTCTTCTTTTCTATATTTTCTTGTAGCAACGCATGCGATGCTCTCTTTTTGCTTATAGAATTTGTACATCTTGCC
>DUJB01000026.1:14553-25578 GCA_013330055.1 Nitrosopumilaceae archaeon | reverse complement strand
GGTTTTCCCTCGATAGGAATCATTGCTTTTGGAAAATAATCTGTAAACGGTTTTCCTCTGGTTCCTCTTCCGCCAGCTAAAATTACAATTTTCAAATTTTATCTATATGACTTTTGTTTTCTTCTTCTAGCGCCAGGCCCACCAAACTTCTTTGGTTCTTTTCTTCGGTCATCTCCACTTAAGAGATGTTTATCGAAATCATTTAGGCGTTTTTTAAGATCTTCTCGTATTGTTTTCGTAAAAGGGTGGTCTTTTGGTTCCTTTTTTGATTTAGTCCAACCAGTTAATGCTCTTGATATTGCTACAGCACTAGCATATGCTTGACCCATAAAGCCTCCTCCATTGACTCTTACAAAAAGATCAATTTTATCTCGCAAATCTCCAGCTATCTCAAGAGGACCAAGTATTACTTCTCTGGCAGTTTCTTGTTGAATCATCTCCACTGGAGTATTATTAATTCTGACTCTTCCCATTCCTTTTGAAATGTGTACATGTGCTCTGGCAGTTTTTCTTGTTGCAAAATAATTTTCTACCTTTACCATTTACTCATGCCACCCAACCATTCTTCCGAGTTCGCCAACACTGGTGTAATATGAAGAAGATCTTCTAATTCTTGCATCTTCAAATTGAGTTTTTGATAGAGATCTAAGTTCATTTGGAACGCCTAAATATACTCTGAGCCTACTGAATGCTACTTTTCCTGAAGATTTGGTTTTTGGAAGCATTCCTCTTACCATCTTAGTTATGATAGTATCTGGTCTTCTTGGATGAAACGGACCAAACTTTGGATTATTGATACTTGCAATCTCAAGAAATTCTCTATATTCCTTTATGATGGATTCTCTACTACCGCTTATCATGATGTTTTCAGAATTAATAATAGCTACTCTAGCGCCTTCAAGAAGAAGTTTTGCTACATGTGAACACAACCTTCCTGCAATCATGTTTGTTCCATCCACTATTATTGTCTGAGGATTTTTTGTTATCGTCTTTGTTTCTGCTTGTTGTTTAGCCAATTATTGTCACACCTTTTCCTGTTGGATGATTTTTGATAAGTTCTGAATAACTCAAAATCTTTCCTCCCTGGTCAAGTATCTTTTGAGCGCCAGAGTTTGAAATAGAAAACGAACAAAGTGTGATTTTATGCGACATGCCACCTGTTCCTAGAACTTTGCCTGGTACAATTATTACATCGCCATCTTTTGTCAATCTGTCTATTTGACTAACATTAACTGTTCTTCTGGCAGAGGATGGTTTCAATGCAAGTTCTGCAAGTCTTGACCATATGGGTGCTTTGTTTTTCTTTGAAGCCTCTTTTAGCTCTTTTGCCATAAGCAATACGACAGCATTAGTCATTTGTATAATTGCCATTTTTAACCCAAATATAATGCATGCTCAGCTAGAGGGCTGAAATTACTTGTTTGAAACCCTCTAATCTTTTTGTAATTTCGTCTATACCCGCAAGTACTATCTGAGCTGGAGATAGAGCACCGGCAGTTTCTATAGTCAAAACGTGATCTTCTGGACTTCCACCTTTAGTTAGAACTGAAACAGTAGCAGCATTCCATTTTGCATGCTCTGTGCCTCTTCCCAATCTAGCATATGCCTCAATCTTGATTTTTTGACCGGGGGCAAGCTCCACTATTGGAATTTTATTGCTTACTGGTTTAACTACATCGTCCTCNNATTAGCATTACTCTGCAATGGGTACAACCAACCTCACTTTTGCAATCACAATTTGTTGGTTCAATAAATCTTATTAGATCTGTTTTAAGTGGTATCATGGCAAGTCTGTGTGCTATGCCCTCATCAGCTAAAACAGAGGAATTTTCAATTATTACAACGTCATCAATAGCAAAAACAGGTACGCCTGTCAGACATATCCTTCTTAACGCGTTGGCGTATTGTAGGGGCATGCCCTTTAACTTTACAACAATTTTTTGCTCATTTTGTTCAACTACTTCAAGAGAAACCAAGTCTTAGGTGAAAAAGTTCTAGTCCAAATAAAAATCTAGCGAGTTTTGGCGTATAGATAAATACCAAAGTTGAATATCCCAAATAATGGTCGATAAGGTAACTGTAGTAAGATTTTCTGTTGAAGGAGAAAAGTTTGAATTGCTTGTAAAACCAGATCCTGCCCTTGAATACAAACTGGGAAAAAGAAAGGACGTATCAACAATTCTTGTTTCAGACGAAATTTATTCTGATTCTAACAAAGGGACACGCGCATCAACTGAAAAATTAATGAAAGCGTTCAAAACTACTGATACTACAGCTATCGCTATCCTCATCCTGCAAAAAGGTGATCTTAACCTAACTACGGATCAAAGACGAAAGATGGTTTTAGAAAAACGCAAACAGATTGTGGATTTTATTGCAAAAACATACGTGGATCCACGTTCACATCTACCGCACCCTCCACTTAGAATAGATCAGGCTATGGACGATGCACGAATATCTATAGATCCTTTCAGAAATACAGACGAACAAACAAAAGATGTTGTAGAACAATTACGATCTATTATCCCGCTCAAATCAGAAAACATGATACTTGAAATTCTGGTGCCAGCACAATTTGCAGCACAATCATATTCTGTTTTAAAATCTGCGGGAACTTTAAAAAAAGAAGAATGGCAATCTAATGGCTCTCTTAAAGTAATACTAGATATACCGGCTGCAGCAAGAGCAAATGTGATAGATAGATTGGGATCGGTAACAAAGGGTTCTGCTTCTATTGAGGTAGCAAAATGATGGAAACAGTAAAAAGAAAATATGTAATTCCTGGGGATACAATAGTAACTGGTCCATTCAGACCAGAACAGAATGTCTATCAAGATGGAGATAGGATTATTTCTACTAGTATTGGTATATCTGAAATTTATGAGAACGCAGTTCGTGTGATACCGCTTTCTGGAATGTACATGCCAAAAACTAATGACTTGATTATTGGAAAAGTTATAGGACATTCTTCACTTTCTTGGGAATTTGACATAAATTCATGTTTTATTGGATTCCTTCCAGCTCAAGATGTATTTGGAAGAGATTATTCTCCAACAAAGGACGAATTAAAAGCACGGCTGGACAAAGGTGATTTAGTAGCTGTTAGAGTTGCCAATTTTGATAGATCTAGAGACCCGCTTCTTACTATACAAGACAGAGATTTGGGTAAAATTGAATCAGGCGAACTGATAACAATTGCTCCAAGTAAGGTTCCGCGACTTATTGGAAAGCGTGGGTCTATGATTCAAACAATTGAGATGGCAACAAAAGCCATTATAACTATTGGTCAAAACGGCCTAATCGTTGTTTCTTGTGAGGATCCAGTTGGATTATTAAAGGCTATAGAAGCTGTGAAGATGGTTGATGCTCAAGCACATACACCGAACTTGACTGAAAGAGTAAAATCCATGCTTGGGGTAGAACTTGGTGAAAATAATGACACAATTAATGAATGAAAATGGAATTAGATGTGATGGTCGAAGTATAGACCAAATAAGAAATGTTTCCATAAAGGTAGGAGTTTTAAAAAATGCTGATGGCTCAGCATACATTGAATTTGGTAAAAACAAAATTCTTGCAGGCGTTTTTGGACCTAGAGACGTACATCCAAAACACATGGCAGATCAAGACAGTGGCATTTTACGATGTAGATATCACATGTCGCCATTTTCTGTAACAGAAAGAAAAAATCCTGCTCCTTCTAGAAGAGAAATTGAAATATCGAAAGTCATCAAAGAAGCTCTTCAACCAGCTGTAATACTCAAAGATTTCCCAAGAACAGTAGTGGATGTATTTATCGAAATTCTACAGGCTGATGGTGGCTCTAGATGCGCTGCACTGGATGCAGCATCCGTCGCACTAGTAGATGCAGGAATACCGATGCGAGATATGGTATCTGCATGTGCTGCAGGAAAGGTTGCAGACAAGATTGTTCTTGATGTAAATGATGAGGAAGACAAAGAGGGGCAAGCAGACATGCCAGTAGCCTACATGCCAAATCTTGGCAAAATCACCCTTATGCAACTTGATGGAATCTTAACTCCTAATGAATACAAAAAATGCCTTGAGACAGCAATTGGTGGATGTAAACAAGTTTATGAAATCCAGAAAAAAGCACTGATGGAAAAATACTTTAAAAACGGAGAAGCATAACAATGACAAGTTCTGTAATCATAGAACAACTAAAAAGAGAAAAGATTCTTGATCTCCTAAATCAAGGAAAACGAATTGATGGAAGAGGATTACACGATCAACGACCACTTTCAATTGAAATTGGAGTAATCCCAAAAGCAAATGGTTCTGCAAGAGTAAAACTAGGCTATACTGAGGTAATTACTGGAGTTAAGATACAACCTGACAAACCTTTCCCAGATCTTGGTGATAAAGGAATTTTGATTTGCACTGCAGAGATACTTCCTTTGGCAGATCCTAAAGCTGAACCTGGTCCACCAGGGGAAGAAGTTATTGAGTTAGCTAGAGTCGTAGATAGGGGTATCAGAGAAACTGAGATGCTTGATCTAAAACAACTTGTCTTAATAAAAGACAAATCTGTAATAGGAATTTTTGTTGATAGTAGTGTGTTAAATACAGACGGAAATCTTTTTGATGCATGTTCTTATGCAGCTGTTGGGGCAATTTTATCATGCACCGTTCCAAAATATGAGATCAAAAATGATGCGCCAGTACTAGTTGAAGGTGTAACTTCGAAACCTCCAACAAAAACAATCCCGGTTTCTGTAACGATGGCGCGAATAGGTGAATATATCATAGTTGATCCAACAGCTGACGAAGAAGCCTGCATGAATGCTAGAATAACAATCACTACTAATTCTGATGGAAACATATGTGCTTTACAAAAAGGAGGCAGTGATGGCTTTACCGTTGAACAACTCTTCAAATGCTCTGAAATCGCGCTTTCAGTAGGAACAAAAATAAGAAAGCAACTTGAGCAACTGATGTAATATGACAAAAGGAAAGAGCGCATCATTGAGGGGACTTGGGGCAAAATACGGTCTTAAACCACGCAAGAAATTCACTGCAGTTCATAAACTGCTCAAAACAAAAAGAAAATGTAGCGAATGTGGTTCCAGTAAATTTGGTAGGGAAGCTGTAGGAATATGGGCATGTAAGAAATGTGGTTTCAAAGTAGCTGGTTTTGCATATGACGTTAAAATATAGCGCAAAAATAGAAATCTCCGCTGACAAAAAAACTAAATCGATATTTGATTCTCTTCAGACTGACGAAAAATTCTATTCTGAAAACCCAACAAAAACCAAAATGTCATTTAATAAAAAAATTACAATTTTGATTGATGCCCATGAGTTGTCTCATCTAAGGGCAAACCTGAATTCTACATTACGTCTTGTTCAGACAAGTAATGATTCTATTGAATCGGTAAAAATATAAGCAAAACAACTTGTGAATTTACCATGTCTGCAGGTAGTCAACAAATTCCTCCTTGGTTACAGGAACAAGTGGCACGAATGCAAAATTTACAACAAAACCTTCAATCAATTATGGGTCAAAAACAACATCTTGAGATGGAACAACTAGAAACAGAAAGAGCACTAGAAGTACTAAAAAAAGCTACAGATGCTGATGCAGTATTCAAAAGTGCTGGGCCTCTGTTAATAAAATCAACAAAACAAAGTCTGATTACTGAACTTGAAGAGAAAAAAGAACTATCAAACACACGCGTTATAGTATTGTCAAAACAAGAAACAAGAATCAAAGAGAATCTAAAGGAAGTTGAAGATAAGATAAAGACCATGTTACAAGGCCAAACAGGCGGTCAACCGCAAAAAACAGATACTTCCAAATAAAATATTAAGAAATTCTTACATCTTTCCATTAGATGAAACTAGAAGAACTACGTATGATAATAGATGAAAGAGAAAGAAAAAGTGGGATTCCTGATCTTCTACGAGCAGTTGGAATAAAGATTGAACTAACTAACCTTCCAATCGGTGATTATATAGTAGCACCAGAAACTGTTGTAGAAAGAAAAAGCATTCAAGATCTAATCTCTTCTGTTTTTGATGGAAGGCTCTTTGACCAATGCAGCAGACTCAAAGAACATTTTGAACATCCAGCAATTTTGATGGAAGGCAACGTTGACATGATTGATAAAATCACAGAAAACCCACTTGTTTTTTATGGTGCCTTATCATCTATTGCTTTGGATTTTAAAATTCCAATCATCCCAACTCCCAGTGCCTCACATTCTGCGAAATTATTAATCTCAATGTGTGCTAGACAAAATACTAACAAAGGTCCTTTCTTGAAAAAAATAAAAAAATCAAGTGACATTCAACGACAGCAATTATCTGTTTTATGTAGTCTTCCAGGAGTAGGAGAAAAATTGGCGACACGCATGCTAGAAAAATTTGGCTCTCCAAGTAACACACTGAAAGCATCTTACGCCGAACTTACAAAAATACAGGGTTTGGGTGAATCACGTGCTCTTAAAATAAGAAAAATGCTTGATGCCGAAAGTAAACTCAAGAAAAAAATAGATCAAAAAACACTGCACGATATTAATACGTAATTCATGGCAGGAAGAATTCCAAATGCCACATTACTTCCATTTTCATATGGTGTTGGACAAAGTGGATTTATTTTTAAAGATAAAGAGGATATGATAAAACTTTTTGAAGAAAAATAAATCCAAAAAGACAAAGAATTGATCTGCAATGCCCTCCTGGTCATAGAGGTGATAATGTATTTGCTCAACTAAAAATTGCCGGATATGTAATGTACACCTATATGTTGGCTTTATTGCTGACTGGAGTGGTAGAAGACTCCGCCTTACCTAACTTGCGACTCAGTTTATTTCCACAAAGAGGACATTTTGATATTTCTGAAAAAGTCTTCTCGCACCCAGAACAAAAATAGATCCAATTTGCTATACGAGTGATTCCATTTGTCATGACTGGAACTACAGTAAGATTTAGCTTCTTGGCAAGATTTGATACCGCAAAATCATCTGTAACCAGCTCTCCTTTAAGTTGAAGGCATAATGCAATGATTGAAATATCCCCTTTAGAAAGATTTTGAAAATCTCCGGTAGCTTTAGACTTGAAGAGAACTTTTTCTATGTATTTTGACTCTGGAGTCATTATCTCAAGTCTTTTGGTTTCAAGAATCATTTCAATTGCTTTGTGATCTTTTTTGATGTGCTTTATTTCATCAAAAATATCTGTCGTTGTAAAACTTTTTTCGGAAGACGCAAAAGGAATTCCAGCATAAAAAGCACTGGCATCTAAAATTTTAAAAACCAAGTTTACTCATCTGTCGTAAACCCCGCTTTTTTAGTCTTACAAATACTGCAGGTTTCTTGTACTTTCTTATTGTAATCATGTCATCATATCTTGCCGGCTTCACTACTTGAGCATCCATAATTATATTAGAATCGTGAGAATTAACTATCTCAATTTTTTCATCTGGCACAACCAGTGATGGTAATCTGTTTACTGGTGCTACTGGTGTAATTATTAATACATTGAGACTTTCATGCAAGATTGGACCTCCAAGTGAATATGAATGACCTGTAGAACCACTTGGAGTAGATACTATGACCCCATCCATTCGCTGTGTTACTGTGTCATTTTGGAATTTAATCTCAAAAAGAGATGTCTTTGTTAGATTCTGTCTGTTAATGTAAATCTCATTTAATGCAGGAGGATATTCTTGTCCCCTGCACGAAGCTACTACTCTTATCCTCTTATCAAAAAACATGTTATCTGAAAATATCTGCTCTATGGCTGTGTCTATCTGATCCAAAGTTATTTCTGAAAGAATACCTCGATTTCCGCCTACATTAATTGCTAAAAGTGGGACTTCGTTTTCTAAATATCTGAATGCACGAAGTGTTGTACCATCTCCTCCAAGAGTTATGGTAAGATCAAGATTTGTAGCCTTTAATTCTTCTAAAGTCTCTACTTTTTTTGCACCTTCAACTTCTACGGGAGATATTGTAAAAACTTGTGATTTTTTTGCAAGAAGTTTTTTTGCTACTTTCCTTGCCGCATCTTCTGACTCTTTAGAACCCACCTTACTCACGATTACGACTTTATTAAGATCCATGCGAAAAGTATTATTGTAATTTCACTTAAAAATCATCTCATAAAGATCAAGATATAAGTCCCTATCTGCAGTAATTATTTCAAGAAGCATGAGCTATGCAAATCCTAATGTTTTAACAGATACTGAATCAGTTTCGAAAAACATCTCAAACAATACGATAAAAATCGTTGAAGTTGATTATGATCCAGAGAATGCATACAAACAAGGTCACATTCCAGGAGCTAGTTTAATTTGGTGGAAGCGGGACATAAATGATCCAATTACTCGTGATATTGTCAGCAAAAAACAATTTGAAGAATTAATGTCGAGGTGTGGTATAATGCCTGAAAACGAAGTTATCTTATATGGCGATTTTAACAATTGGTTTGCAGCTTTTGTGTTCTGGGTTTTCAAATACTATGGACACAAAAACGTAAAGATAATGAACGGTGGAAGAAAAAAATGGGAAATGGAAAAAAAACAGTATATTAAAGATGAACCACAAATTGCAAAAACAAATTATGTTGCACAACCTTCTGATGAGGGACTGCGAGCCTATCTTTTTGATGTCAAAAGAGCTCTGGACAAACAAGATACGGTCTTGGTGGATGTCAGATCAGCAAAAGAGTATACTGGAGAAATAACAGCTCCTCCAGAATATCCAATGGAGCATGCACAAAGAGGAGGACATATTCCATCTGCAAAAAATATTCCTTGGGCTACCGCCGTGAATGACATGGATGGAACTTTCAAATCAGTAGATGAATTAAAACAGATTTATGAAACAAAACAAGTAACTCCGGATAAAGATGTTATATGTTACTGTAGGATTGGTGAAAGATCTTCTCACACATGGTTTGTTCTAAAATATTTGTTAGGTTATCCGCAAGTCAGGAACTATGATGGTTCATGGACTGAGTGGGGCAATATGATAGGCAATCCTGTTGAAAAGTAATTGACTCAAGAACTTCCTCTGTTGAAACAGGGTATATTCTATTTCATACGTGATAGTCCTACATACATAATCATGGAAGATAAAACAAAACGCGGTCTTACTGTTCAAGAACATTCGTTGGACGAAAACTATGAAGTTGAAGCGGAAAAAGGGATGATATATGACATGGATGGAATAGGTCATAAAGTGGCCATACGATGGTATTTTCCAAAAAAAGAATTTGATCTTAAAAAAGTTATTGAATTTGCGGAATCAATGGAAACCAGGTATAAAAAATTACGAGATGAGACCTGTCCAGATTATTAAGAAAATTCTTAAACAAACGTAAAAATACGAAATATAGCTCAAAGCGTTTCGAACACCTATAAATACATATTTTCAATCCTATACGGTAGGGTATGGCAATAAACACCCTAACACAATTCCTCTTTAATGTATTCATAACAATAGCAATTCTTGTCACACTTTACACTTTCAATTTTTATTATCTTGTGCTGCTTTCAAGACAACGAAGAAAATATCTTAAGACCGAATTGCTTGGAACTCCTATTGTTACGATACAACTTCCAATATATAATGAAAAATACGTTGCGGCAAGACTAGTTAATGCAGTATGTGCGATGAATTATCCAAAAGAAAGGATGTGCATACAAGTGTTAGATGATTCAGATGATGATACATATGACATTTTGGAAAATCTTGTAAATGACTATCAGAAGAAAGGATTCGATATTTCTCATATTACAAGAGAAAATAGGAAAGGATACAAAGCGGGGGCCCTTCGCAATGCGATGAAATTTGTAAAAGGAAACTTTGTGGCCATTTTTGATGCCGATTTTATTCCACCGCATTGGTTTTTGGAAAAAGCAATTCCATATTTTTCAAAACCTGAGATAGGACTAATTCAATGTAAATGGGGACATGTAAATGAAAAATATTCTGCACTGACACAAGCACAAGCACTCAGTCTTGATTTCCATTTCCTTATTGAACAAAAAGCGAAAAGTAATTCACACCTTTACATGAGCTTTAATGGAACTGCAGGTATTTGGAGAAAAGAATGCATAGAAGATGCAGGTGGATGGCATACTGCAACACTTGTTGAAGATCTAGATCTAAGCTACAGAGCTCAGATGAAAGGTTGGAAATGTCTTTTCTTACCAGATATTGTCGTTGATGCGGAACTTCCTGTACAAATGAATGCGGCAAAAAGGCAGCAATTTCGATGGGCAAAGGGTTCGATACAGTGTGCCATTAAATTACTAGGCGATGTAGCAATAAAAAAAATCCCATTTGACACAAAGATTCAGGCTTTTGTCCAACTAACCAGACACATAGTACATCCACTCATGCTAATTCAATTCTTAATACTTCCAATATTGTTATCTGCAAAGTTCAATCTATATGCTGTTAGTATATTGCCGTTGTTAACAATAGTGGCGTACCTGGCAATGGGACCAGTTGTATACATCATGATAATACGGAACTTGTGGATGCAAAGCTGGAAGTCAAAAACATTGGCGTATCTTTATTTGATATTCTATTCTGCCGGTATGTCAGTAAACAATACTGTTGCAGTCTTTGACGCTCTTCTTGGAAAGAAAAATGAATTTCTTAGAACTCCTAAATATGGAATTGTAAACAATGCTGATGATTGGAGAGATAAGGCGTATAATCTTCCATTCACAAAAACCATACTGCTTGAGATCTTTTTTGGGGTTTATGGTGTATTGGCAATATTCATTGCAATTTTCTCAGGAAATCCTATATTTGCGCCTTTAATTGGGCTTCAGACATTGGGCTTTTTTTACATTTCATATCTTAGCATATCACATACAACATTTAAAAAGAACAAATCGCAGTCGTTACACAACATAACAAAGGCAGAGAAGATGGCAAATACTTACTACAAACTTGCAATGGTGGGAATAATTGGCTTTATTTCATTTGGAGCTTTTATGGCTTACTACGGATATCAAAACGATGTTTATCCTTTGGATCAATC
>DUJB01000026.1:0-14532 GCA_013330055.1 Nitrosopumilaceae archaeon | reverse complement strand
CATCTTTTGGATGCAACTCCTTACATGTACGTGAGTTTTTCAAACATTGTTTTAAGTTCTTTATGGATAGCAGCAATACTTGGAATTTTTGCTATGTTGAAAAGAAAGAAAGACCGTTTAAAATCATACGAAATGTCGGATGAAGTTTAAGCTATTCCCATTTCCTGTCTTACCTCATCAACAGCACGAATTCCAAAAAGATCTCTTACTTGTTCTATTCTAAGAGATTCTTTTACAAGATCATGTCCAAGTTGAGTTATTAAAAGTCTAAATACATCAGTAAATCTTATCTCCCATCTGTCAGCACAATCTAAAATTTTGCTTATACCCCACTGTTTTACCTCTTGAGGAAGTGGTATTTTCTTCTCAGACTCTATTGAAAGTCTGTCAAACAAATTTACCATGTCTACTGTTTGTGATATCATCTTGTCAAGGTCATCCAAAGTACCATACTTTGATTCTGAATGCATGCGAACATTTGATTGAAATTCAGACAAACGCAATAGTCCGATAACTTCTCTTGATGTATTTTGGGCAGTCTTGTGAGTAACACTTCTTAGCTCTTGAAGTTCTTGGTGTATTTCGTGTGCTTTTTTATGAAATTCTGATGTNNATTTGTTTTGTCTTACCCATGACATTTTCCTTAAAATTAGCAAATTCGGTGCTAACGTTTCTAATATCTGCGCCAAATGTCGCAAGAGAGTCAGTTTTTCTGACAAGTGAACCCAATTCTATGCCTACATCTCGAATGTCAGAACTCATATTTACAAGGGAATCTGTTTTTGATGTTACATTTCCAATTTCCTGTTTAATGTTAGTAAGGTTCTCTTCTAATTTAGAAATCTTTTCAGCTTTTGTAAAAACTTCGTCTATCTTCTTTTTTACTTCGTCAAACCCACTAAAACTTTGCAACGATTCTGTCTTAGCAGATACTTTTTTGATTTCATCCTGTATTTTTTCTGTTTTATCAGATACATGCATTATCATCTTTGTATTATTTCTAATTGAATCAAGGCTATCAGCTACGCTTTGCATTACTTTGTTTACATCAGGAAGTGATTCTTGTTTTTCACGGATCTTACTTACTTGTTCTTGAAGACGACCGGTTTGTTCATTTACCTTTGCTATTAAATTTGAATGAGCCTTTACCTGACTAAGGCCAGAAAACAGTTTTTGTGTATCTTCCTCAATAACATTTATCTGCCTTGCATTTCGCTGTATGTGTTCTAAGGCTGAACCAACTGCATCTATCATATTTTTTAGTGAAATGAGGATCTTTTGATTTTCTGCAAAAATCTTTGACATGGATTTAACTTCACTGGCTAGAACTTTTGTTGCATCAGAAATTGAACCCATTTTTTTCAAAACGTCGGAGCTTGAATCTCTTTTTGTCTTAATTGTAATGTCGCGACTAGATTTTTTTGTCACTTTACAATAATGCAAAGCTAACTGATAAAAAAGTTCGTATTTAAAACAGTTTTAGAAAAAATGCCCAGAATTAGTTGTTAACTACTTCTGGATCATGAAGGACTTGGTGGAAAGTTTTTTGGACTAGACCGTTTTCAGTCTCAATGAACTGTTTTGGACAATATTCACATGTTAGCATGAAATACGGTATAATACGGTACTATTAATAATTAGGTAACTGTGTAATGACCTTTGATTAAATTCATGGTCATATACCGTCTGATATCTTTCATAACACAACGAATTCCACTGTAAAATGTGGGTATAACACAGTTTAAGTTGTTTACCAAAGAAAAAGAATTCTTAGATAAAGTATCATTGATGCAATCAGTGTAGTTGCAATCATGTAAGGGAATCCCCTCATAAGGAATGTTCGAAATGATATTGGGTATCCGAATTTTTGAGAAAGTGCTACTGCAATGAGTCCCGCACTTGAACCAATCAACGTACCGTTTCCTCCAAAATCTGCACCAATGGCAAGGGCATACCATAGGGGATTGTGCTCAAAATTAGATATCGAGCTTGCAAAACTTGGATCCATAGATATGTTCTCAATTATGGGTATCATAGTAGCTGTGTATGGAATATTATCTACAAAAGCAGAAACAATGGCCGACATCCAGACCGTCAAAAACATTGTAGATGCAAGATTTCCATCAGTTATTTTGATCGCTTCTTGTGCGAGTATTTCAAGGGCTCCAGACATTTCTACCCCTGCAACAATGACAAATAATCCTGCAAAGAAAATTAGTGTAGTCCACTCTACATGGTGAAATACTTTTTCTGGTTGAATTTTTGTAATTAACAAAAGAACTGCAGCTCCAGCCAACGCTATAATAGAAACTTCTACATTCAAAACTCCATGAAATATAAACAAAACTATTACTGCAAAAAGAACCACAATTGTCTTCTTGAGCAACACTCTATCTTTGATCTCTTTTGTTTCATCCATTTCGTTTAGTCTTTCAATGTGTTCTGGCTTTTGTCTAAGATCCCTTCTAAACATGAATTTGAGTAGTACTAGTGAAATTACAAATGTTATTACAACTTCCGGAGTCATACGGTATGCAAAATCTACAAATGAAATACCTGCAGCGGAGCCAATCATGATGTTTGGTGGATCTCCTATTAGAGTAGCAGTGCCACCAACATTTGAGGCAAAAACCTCAGCTAGAATAAGAGCAATTGGATTTATGTTCAAAATTTTTGCAACTGAAATTGTAACAGGAATAATAAGAAGTACAGTGGTAACATTATCCAAGAAGGCAGATGCAACAGCAGTAATGATTGAAAATAATACCATTAATTTCCAAACATCTCCTTTAGCAGCTTTTGCTGCACGTATTCCTATGTATTGAAAGACACCTGTTTCACCAAGTATTCCAACTATTATCATCATACCCAAAAGTAGTCCTATTGTGTTGAAATCAATGGCATCTATTACAAAACTAACGCTATCATGTGGTGTAGTTAATCCAGTGTAAAGAAGCACAATAAGAATAAGCAATGCACCAAACATTGCTAGTGTTGTTCTATGAACAACTTCAGTAATTAAAATTACATACATTCCAAACAAAATCAACATAGACAATATCATTCCAATTGTTAGATCTAATCCTGCATAGCTTGGTAAAGTAAACAACATAATTGCGATTAGCGCCAGAACCAGCATTCCTATAGCAAAGTGTTTACTAATACCGTCAACCAATCCAATTGTCTATCAAATTGCAAGAAATTATGTGTGTTTACTCTGGTATTGGTGACAAGCAACTAAGTTTAATTTGTAGAAAAAATAGTTTCTGTCAGGCCATCGCAGTATCTTAGAGTGGAAAAAGATTATATCGAGTTTGGAAATTTTTGATGTAATCGATCTAGCCATCATCGCTACTGATTTTATAAAAGCAGTCAGATACCCCAAGTATAATTCCTCACCATATCAGTTAACTCGATCATCATTCTGCCTATCTAAAACAATCTAAATTTCCCTTTATATACTCCACAGATGCCAAAAAACAACAAAACTGAATTAAAGCCCAGAGTTTCTCTCATGAAATCAGCTAACTCTATCATCATCCCAAGATCGAAGCAGAAATGTCAGAATTTACGCGTAAATCTATCGAATAGGTAAGAATTTTTCACTAAATTGTTGTAGCAGACTACATGTGGTCTTAAATAAAATTCAAGAAATGAGACGCCATGGAAGATGAAATTCTCAAGAAAGTATCTTCTTCAGGTCTAAATGGAATTAAAAGAATAGAACTAAAAAGAACATTTGGCAAAAACTGTGAAAATGTATTAGAAACTTTAATTGAAAAACAACAAGTCTTTGTTGAAAAAAAAGCTAACACATATTTTGTTTGGACTAAAGAAAACTATCTTTCAAAGAGGTTGCAAGATAATCCTAAATGCAAACTTACACTAAGCAGTACTACAAAATCGAAATATGTCAAATCTGAGCCAACAAACCATATGCATGATTTACAAAATACGATAAATGTTTTACATCAGATAAATCCTAATATTGATTTTAAAATTGAATTTGATAAATGTCTAACAGAATCATCTACATCTATAGGTTGGATGCCATTCTCGCAAATACGCAAAAAAATATGTGAATCAAAACAGATTTCAAGCGATTATTTTTACACTCTAGCTTCTGAACTTGTAGAAAAACATAGAGAAAATTATGAAATATCTTCAGGAGGTAAAGAGGGCATTATGACGCGTGGTTTAGTGCACGGTTTTGTGAGGAATGTATAATGTACGCATATGAATTAGAAACTAATCCATATCCTAGTAGCCCAACCCCTACAGAAAAGGATGCTAGAATACTTGGTGGAAAAAGACACAAAGAAGCAAAATCAGCTATTCTAGAATGCATTAAAGAACTATCACAGAAAGTATCAGGCAGAGATTCAAACGGTGGAGATTTTAGAGTAATTACACTTATTCAAGATGTAGGTTCAGGTAAGACACATTTAGCTTTGCATATACGAAATCTACAAAGGAGACACAACACTGCTTGTACCTTTTTGGATCTTTCCACAATATCTCCAAAAACCATGCCTAGTCTCTATAACGCACTTGTTAAAGGTTTTGAAGACGAATTTTTCGTACAACTTCGAACAAAACTCCTAGAGTACATAAGAGACAGGGCAGAACAAGGTGACAATTCCGCAAAAAAGGCATTAGATTATACTTTCATAGATAAACTTTCTGGTGTTACAATACGACAAGAAGTAGATGATATAATTTCAGGAAAAAAAGGTGTGTCTGTTGAAAATCTGAAAAAATTTCTAATACAATGGTTTAATCATTATGAATCAACAATTATTACAAGTGTCATAACAAATTCTTTTGATTCTATAACCAATCTAGAAGAATTACTTGGAAGATTGACTGCCATCTCGAAATTAACGCAGAGATTTCTTGGTAAAATTATTTTGTATGAAATAGATGAATTTGATGGAAATCATGAATCAATAGAATTTGTGAAAGCCATAATCAATGCGCATATTCCGGCATCTGTAGTTTTGCTTATCTCAACACCATCTGGTTATGCAGAAATTCAAAGTATGAATGCATCAGTTTTTGATAGATTAGAAAAAGCAAATTATAAAATTGATCTCGCAGGTTCAAACTCAGTAGACGAGCTTTCAGAAATCGTTTTAGAGTACATCAAATACAACGACAAGCAAGGAAAATTCAAACAACAAGCACAGGATGATCTAGCAGAAAAGATAAGAGTTCTTTATGATGAATTTCCAGACTTTAGAAGCGTACGATCTATTATTAACATATTATATCATGCAATAGAAAAGTCACAAGAGCTTAATCTANNAAAGTGCGAGGTAGCGTAATGGATGTACCAATATCAGATTTTATCAAAATTAGAAGAAACTGTAATAATGAAGATGTTGGACTTCAGCTTAAGAAAGCGGTTGCAAACCTAGTCAACTTTGCTCATGAAATGGGTAACATTGGGAAATTAGAAAAACAGAATCAACCACTTGACATAATTTACCAAGATCCATATGGCTCAAAAATAGGAATAGCGGTTGTGATGAATCAAAACCATAGTAAGAACTTTGAAGAAATTTCAAATGTCTCAAAATCTTCCGCACTTGTAGACAAACTTGTTATTCTTACTAATACGAACCTTCCAAGTTCTAATTCTGCAACAATAGTAAATATTGACAAATCAAAGATGATAGATCTTATTTATTTTGACTCTAAATATACTAGTCACAAAATCAAAACCTCTGATAACGAAAAAGCTCAGATGCTCGCAAAGACAGTTAGTATCATTTAGAATATCGAATCTTAGTATAGGTTTTACTATTTCTAAAGTGGAAGAAGCAACCATTTTTAAATAAAAGAGTTCCTTCGATCATATGCAAGAGTTTTTTCTTCAAATATCCACCGTTGAACTGCCAAAAGAAGATTTCATAGGTGATCTTGCAATAATTATGATTTTAGCTGCAATAGTAACACTTGCTTTTTTTAAAATCCGACAACCTATTATCATTGGTTACTTATTTGCGGGAATGCTAATAGGACCGCTTTCACCACTTTGGGTTTCTTTTTTACCTGGTGGTATAGGGTCTTCCTCTGGTTTGGAGAATATTATCGCACTGTCAGATCTTAAAATTCTTAACGTTTTTGCGGATATTGGGATAGTACTTCTACTATTTGTAATTGGGATAGAATTTCCTATTGCCAAAATAAAATCAATTGGAAAGGTTGCAATAGGTATGGCAACAATAGAACTCTTTCTTGCATTGGGAATTATATTGTTCATAGGAGTATCGGTTGGACTTAATTTCATGGATTCATTATTTCTAGCAGCGGCTCTATCAATTAGCAGTACTGCTATAATAATTAAAATTCTTGAAGATATGGGAAAGACCAAAAAGGAATCAACAGTGCTAGTTCTTGGTATTCTTATTGTTGAGGATATCATTGCTGTAATTCTTATTGCATCTCTA
Organism: Nitrosopumilaceae archaeon; assembly: GCA_013330055.1. Taxonomy (GTDB): domain Archaea; phylum Thermoproteota; class Nitrososphaeria; order Nitrososphaerales; family Nitrosopumilaceae; genus UBA8516; species UBA8516 sp8516u. The sequence continues at coordinate 8,077 of DUJB01000026.1, read as the reverse complement.
CAGTCTGTTGCACTTGTAAATAGCGTATCATATGAAAATATTATAATCATAAGTGGTGTTGCTGCTGCATTAATAGTTGGTACACTAACTGTAGGTGCTAAAATAATTCCAAAATTAATAGATCGTGTTGCAAACACTGGACATCATGAAATTCTTCTAATCTCTGTACTTGGTCTATGTTTTGGGTATGCGTTATTTTCTAATCTAGTAGGCTTATCTGTTGGAATTGGTGCATTCTTGGCTGGTGTTCTTGTAGCTGAATCAAAATCTTCTGAAGTTTCCAAAGTTCTAGCAAGTCCAATTAAAGACATGTTTGTTGCAATCTTCTTCGTTTCTGTAGGTGCACTTATGGACATCAGCCAATTACAAAATTACATACTAATAGCATTGGTTTTCATGGCAATAGCTATACTGGTAAAATTTGGTGGTACTTTGTTTGGGGGATTTTTGTTTAGACAGGGATTAAACAAAACGCTTCGTTCCTCTCTAGCTCTCTCCCCTAGAGGTGAATTTTCAATCGTAATAGTGAAAGTCGGAGTAGATATGGGTGCAGTTAGCGCATTTTTATTCCCGATGATAGGAATTATTTCTATAATAACCGCCTTCATTACCCCATTTATGATTAAAACTGGAGATAAAACAATTCTCAAAAACTCAACAGAGCATGAATTATGACCAATGATGAAATGAAAAGACTTCTTGCAAAAGTGCACAAAGACATAACCTTGTTTGATTATGATGGCACGAAAGTTCCCTGTATCATATTTGAGGAAAAGCGATTTGATGATATCATGAGAACGATTGCTGGTAAACCAGTATCAGTTGAAACTAATCTCAATATTCTTCAAGATGGTCTAGGACATGTATTTGTTGAAATTTTACTAAATTTTTCACAAGGCGGGATTAATGAAAAATTGTTATTGTATGCAAATGATTCAATTGAATTCTTTGAATCTCTCACGGACTCTTCTATGCTTGCACTTTCCTCTCCCCATTCGGAATACGGTAAATCTAATGTTTTCATGATTCAACTTCCAAAGCCAGAAAAAGCCGTTAACGCATTAGAAATTATTAGAAATGGTCTAAAAAAACATTGAATGCGGTTGCCGGGATTTGAACCCGGGTCGCGGAATTGGCAATCCCGCATATTAACCAAGCTGTACTACAACCGCTTAAACGATTTAGAAAATTCTAGTCTATTAAAGCGTACTGGTTGGTAATACTATTTTTAATCACGTATCATCTAGATAAAACATGGATAAGAAACTAGAAGAAAAAATTAATCAGAAAATTAATGAGGTAGCAGAAAACACCAATGAGATTTATAAAATAATAAACTCATTAGAAAAATTACGAACTCATTCTGATTCTTTTGGTTATGGTATAGTGGTTGGTAGACTTTACAATTCGTTTTATTACCAATGTAGAAGAATATTAAAACGAAATCCTACGAATGAAGAATTTCTAGAATTTCTTAATAGCTTAAATAAAAACCAGGTAAAAATTCTGGACGCACTAAAATTAAGCAACCGTAGTCTTTAGAGGAATTACCTTAATTGAGGGGGTCATAGGCAGTTTTACTGCAGCACCATGCAATGCTCTTTTTGCAACTTCTAGGTGCTCTTTTTTAACATGAACCTCCATAATACATTGATCTCGATTTACTCGTGCAGCTAAACTTACTGCTTTTCCAAAAGCTCCTCTCATACCTTCCTGTAGTCTATCTGCACCAGCTGTTGCAATCATCTTGTTTTCTCTAAGTAAAATATGTGGATAAATTCTAAGAGTGGAAAAGTAGCCAGTTTCACCAGTGGCCTGTTCAATCTTTTTGTTTGCTGATAGTCTAGCTGCTTCTATCGCCATATGTCTTATCTGGACCTTTTCACTTGAACAGAGCTGTACACAGTAATCATAATCTGCCCTCTGTCCACCAGAAAACTTTGCTATTTTTATCTGAGGCTTACCTTTTATGTACTTTTTTCTTGTATACGGTTGACCATTACCAATTCTATAATTTGCGCCGTGCATAACAACACTTTTGATTGCTTATCTATAGCCCATATTTTAACCGTGAGATTTTGTCAAACATCTTTCGGAGTATGATTAGAACATAGCACGTAGTATTATATTGTTAAACCTCTAAATGAAAAGCATGTCAGATATAGAATCCAAAGTCGAGGGAGTATTAGTAAAAGATCATGCTTTGATCTCAGACAAAAATATGCAAAATGGTTTGGAACAAAAAGGTTTTGGAGAAATTATTAAGAAAAAATTTTTTTTAAAACCATTCGAATCTCTTTATCTTCTATATGTTGATAAACTCAAACTAACAAGAGGAGGCCAACAAATTAACTTTGATTCAATGATGCAGGAATGTATAAAATTTGATAATGATATTTTAACAAAATTCCTAGTTTATCGTGACCTTAGAACAAAAGGTTACATAGCAAAAGATGGTTTTGGATTTGGCNNGAAAAAATGGGATTACTACAAAAACAAATAGAGCAAATAGCAAAAATGGGAAAAGAGCCGGTTATTGCAGTTATAGAAAGGCGCGGTGAAGTGATTTATTATAAAATTTCAAGAATTAAATTTCTAGAAAATAAAGAGCAATCAGCGCTATCTTCCATAGAATTCTAACTTTATCTTAAAATATTGTAAGATGCCTTCCATCATCATGGATTTTAAAGAAATCTATTGTCATAATTGTAAGAAAATACTGGGTAGATACAATGAAAAATATTTTTCAGATATGAAAATAGCCGAGATAATAAAATCAAATCATGCTTCTCACATACATGAGGGTCATCAAATAGTAGTAAGAAGGATCGCAAGGGATTCTTGATTTTACGTTTTTTCATAAAAGAACAGGATGTAATACTCTACACGTAATTTGGAGCGATTACTGTACTGCAAAAAACATTCATAAAAGCACAAAGGCTGAATTATAAGATTTAAGAGTTTAGTATGATTTCATAGAACGAATTCTTCGCATTACTTAATTATATTTTAAGAATTTTTTTAATATGCCAGACCAATCATGTAGGATGTGCGGGGGAGAATTAATCTCACATTTAACTTGCTCAGAATGCAGAAAACCAACTCAACGAATATGTAACATATGTAACAACACGACCACACAAGAATACCACCAAAATTGTCTAAATGTCCAATCACTAAAAACAAAAAATGGTATAAAAATTGATATTCTAACAATCAAAAAATCTGGCTATAGAACAAAGGATCCAGATATACCAAAAGTATCCTCTCATTACGAAATCTATTATTAGTTTCTAATATGGTTGGGTTTTTGTTTTACCGTTTGCTACCTGCTGGCTTTGTTGTTCTGGAATAGTAAAATAACTTGTATCCCAAAAGTTTCTTTATGCGATAAAATTAGGAAATTAGACATAACTCACAATCACAAAGCATCTCAGAGTTGTTTTTAGCGAGACATTTGCCATGTTGGCCTGCTTGACACTGAATACATATGGCATTTTTATCTTCTAATTTAGAATATTTTGGTGCACCATCAAAACCAAATCCGCCATCTTTTGGTCCAACCATGTGTTATATGGTTATTAACCTGTATTTCTAGATAACCAAAAATAATAATAACTCTTTCTAAAATAATTAATGAGTTTTAAAAAAATTCTATGCTCCCGCCGGGATTTGAACCCGGGATCACTGCCTTGAGAGGGCAGTATGCTTAGCCGGACTACACCACAGGAGCTTGCTAAAAGCCATCAGGAATTAGCAATTTAAAGCAATGTTTTAGCAATACATGGAATTGTAAAATTTAACAGCTTGGATACTTTATAGCAAAAATAAAAGTAATTTTTTCTATGGAATTAAAAAATCTAATACCGAAACTTTTGATTTCTCATTTTCCAATTGGACTTGGAGGTTGTCGAAGTAATGGTATGAACTTTGAATGCTGTGAGTACAACATAACCGTATTTGACGACAAAAAAAATGAATCTATACATGAAATTGATGGCGAATTAATCAAACTTCACCATGGTTCACTTTCTGAAACTAATCCTGCAATTCTTAGACAATTCGAAAATATGCGAATCATATCAGATGAGCAATGGAAACTACGTATCTTTCTGACAGAAATTAAAGAAAAACAGACCAAGATTTCAAACTCATATACTCAAAGTTGTCTAGTTGATGCAGGAATATGTGCAACAAGAGCAAAAGAAGGGATCAAAACATCTGATCCGTTTGCGCCCGTATGGGTAAAATGTAGCGCATTTTTTCTTGCTGATGCAATATCGCTAATAAATCTCAAAAGACCCAGTCCTACACATATGTTAGAATCTATACGCAAATTCAAAAAAAATAACATAAATGAAAATTTTGAAATAGTACATCAATGTCTAGGAATAGAAAGAGCATCTACGTCACTTCTACATAGAATGCTCAAGTCTACTGTAGGGTTTTCTGACATGGTAGAATCTAATGGTCATTCGAAAATTATAGAAAGAAAATATAGCTATCTAGTACAAAATTCGTTTCTTTCTGATTGTTATTTCTATCTTGGTTATACAAACAGGAATAATATAATTAAAATCAAAGATTCGTTACATAAAAAATTAGATTTTATTCACATTCTCAGAGTTGCATTAGACACTGAAAGTGATCCATTAGTTGTCGAGCACCACGCATCACTCCTCTTAAAAACCATTAATGAAATTCTATCAACCATAAAAAATCAGTATGTATAACAGCGTTTTTAATTTTCTGATAAACCTTTAAAACCCTGTGGGAGATCCTCTTTGATATGACAGATGCATCATGCGGATGTGGATCTCCAACGGGGACAGATAGTACTTGTGACTGTGAAGAAGCAGGAGAATGCTTATGCGATTCAACATGTCAATGCAAAGCTAGTGTTTGCAAAGAAAACGTAAAGCAATATAAGTAGATTTTCGCGACTCCTTTTTCCTTTCTTTTTTAATATTCTGATTACTTTTCTTCTTCCTCTTCAAGATCCCAAGATTTTACCAATTCCTTTTGGAATTTATCTACCTGTTTTTCGTTTAAGCGATCTCCACAATTCTTATGCGTTGGAACAACAGCCATGCCATCAAGTTTGAATTCAACCTCATAGAGGTGTACTTTGTCGCATTCGCACATGTCCGAGATAATATTTTTCCAGTATATTTGCCTATTTGAAAGATTTAACTATAGGATTTCGTTTTATGACATTACTTGAAAAAGTATCTGGCAATTGTTTTTTTCACAATTTTGCTCGTTGTTCCTATTGGAATTAAGAGTGTACTTGCAGCTGATACTTGGTATGTAGGGCAGGGATTAAAGGAAGGAGACTATTTTAGGTATGATCTTTGTCAAGTTGACTACAAGTCATGTACACAGTTTGAAATGGATTTCTGGATAAAGGGAAAAACAGAACATGGTGATTGGGATATGCAAGTTCTTGTAAAAGAGGGGACGAATAAAATTGTTAAAGGAGACATGCAAGTTGGACGAGTTGCTCCAGAACCAATCGGTTTCAGTGATGGTATAGGTCCATATGCATCAGCTTACAAAAGCTCCATTGTGTGGCTATCAGGTTTTACGACAAGACTTGATCCAAAAGATTTTGCAGCTCCAGCTTGGGGTAAGATTGGATCCATTGGAGGCATGCAAGTAGGACCGACAGGTCAAACAGAAACAGTTGCCGTTAAAGCGGGTGTATTTGATACTGTTGTTGTTGGCTGGCACAAATCTTCAGATAACAAAATTTGGGTAGCACCAAATATGCCATTTCCAGTGAAAGCACTCACTTTTGTAGACGTAACTGCTGGGACTATTCCAGTTCAGTATCAGTTTGAGTTGTTAGAATATGGAAACACTACGACTCCTCCTGACTTTTTTGATGTTGTTGCTACTCCTGTTACTCCAGAAGAACAATGTCCAAAAGATGATTCTATTAAACGTGGACAAAAAAGTCTTGATTCTCATGGGATGATTGTTGCATACAGCTACTCACCTGAAACCCCCCAAAGTGGTTGCGAAATCACATGGAACTTTGAATTCGAAAAATCATTTGATCCAAACCAGTTTGAATCAGATGTTCATTATGACATATTTGTTGTAGATGACGATGGTAACTTTCTAAGATCATTTGCACAAGAACAAGGTAGAGATCATCTCTTTGCACCAGTTGGTAAAGAATTCAGAACGATGCAAGTAAAGGAACCACTAGGAATCGCTCACTATGTTATTCATGTTTATGGCACAGGTCCTGATGGAATTGCTCCTGATACCACAAAGAGTGGAAGCCTAAAAATTGATATTGATGTTGCAAAAGGTTCAGGTACTGTTACCCCGCCAGAGGTTAAACCACCTGTAACAAAACCAAATCCGCCTATGAAAATTACGATTGATATGCCAGAAGGTGCGGCAAATATTGATAATGAAATTTTCTATGATCCTACAGATACATCTGTGACTCCAGGTTCTACAATTACTTGGACTAACAGTGATACTGCTTCACACACAGTAACTAGCGGAACCCCGACGGAAGGACCAGATGGTAAGTTTGATAGTGGCCTGTTTGGCCCAGGAAAGAAATTTGAAACTGTGCTTGATGAAAAGGGCACTTACTCGTATTTCTGCCAAGTTCATCCTTGGATGACTGGTTCTATAACAGTTGATCCTACTGCAATTCCAGAATTTCCAACAAGTGTTATGATAATAATGGTTTTGGTTGTTGCAGCAAGTATCATAATTTCTAAATTCAAAAACATAACATATACTAAATTCTAAAAGTTTGACGTAAATGAATAGTAAAGCAAAGATTGGAGTAATCATTCTGATTTCTGCAGCGGTTGTAGGTCTATTATATCCAATATTGATAGGATTACCTGGGCAAGATGAAAATATAATTCCAAGAGATGCAAGTAAATGGCACATAGGTAAAGGCGCAGAATACAATCCTACGATGCTTTATGATGTCATATCTGCAGATGGCGCAAAGTTTTCTGCAAAGATTGGATTTTTTAATGATATCTCAACAAAACAAATGATCTTTGTTCAAATTGATGACAGCGTTACAGGCCAAAAAATTGATCAAAGAACTTCTCTGAGTAGCGCTTACACCTTTGGTAAGGTATCAGAAGAGGCTACACCATATTTTCAAATTCTTGATAAAACCATTTTTGCTATTAGGGATATTGCGCTTGAAGAAAAGTATCTTGTCAAAAAAGCAGTTTGGGATACTGTTTTCATTGGAGCGTCAACACAGGATCTTACTGTCACAGATCATGGGAAGATCTCATTTGCATTTGGTTCTGTAGATGCCTTTACAGTATCTTACAAGATAGGAAATAACGAAAATAAATTCTGGATTGTTGACAATCTTCCTCTTCCAGTAAGAGCTGAGGTATATGATATAGATGGCAATTTGCAATATTCTTATGAGTTAACTTCGCTTCTTGCACCACTCACGCCTGGATCTAGCTGATAACAATTATTCAAGAGCCAGTCACAAAACTCTGTCACTTTACTATTAAATTTACACCATACGTGCAGAGAGTGAGGAAGTATGTCAATCCTACCTGATTCCAAAAAAACCTTGACACCTTCTTTTCCTTCATACATATAGGCATCTTCAACTTTTATATCTCCAAAAACCTCTTTTGCCTTGGATTTTATCATTTCTCTTTTAATTGGAAACACTTTTCGTGTCATATCAATTATCATGCTGATGTCCTGCGTTCCATAGGATTCGTAATCTTCTATCTTTCCAATTTGTGGGAAGTTTAGAAGTAATGACATTTTGTATTTTTTTCCTACCCTTGTAGCAATCTCATTCATTGTTGTAAAGGCAACTGCTGGTGATTTCATCAATAAAAATCTGATTTGCGCCATGTTCGATTTTAGTTCTTTTTGTAATTCTTCTGTGATTGTACTAAAGATCATGATCTTAATTTTGAATTTTGCAATATATCTATTAGGTTATCTTTTTTACATGCCAACACACATTTTGCTATGTGTTACCTCTTGACAAAGATGGTGTTCCATATGATGAAGGATCAGAAAGAACCGATAATGTAGAGGATTA
>DUJB01000050.1:643-13552 GCA_013330055.1 Nitrosopumilaceae archaeon | reverse complement strand
GATGCAATACTAGAACCATGCAAGCGTCTTGAAAGAGATGGATTTCAAATAACTTATCTTCCTGTGGATAAGGATGGTCTAGTAAATCCAGAGGATGTCAAAAGAGCAATTTCTTCTGATACATGTCTGATTAGTATAATGCTTGCAAATAATGAAGTTGGAACTATTCAACCAATCAAAGAGATTTGCAGAATTGCACATGAAAAGAATGTTCCAATGCATACAGATGCTATTCAAGCAGCAGGAAAGATACCAATAGATGTAAAGGATCTCGATGTTGATTTACTCTCTATTTCATCCCATAAGATTAACGGGCCTAAGGGAGTTGGTGCATTATTCATTAAGACTGGTACAGGATTAGACCCTTTGATGCTTGGTGGAGGACAAGAAAATGGCCTCAGATCAGGCACAGAAAATGTCCCAAACATTGTAGGTTTTGGAAAAGCATGTCAATTGGCAAATGACAACATGAAACAAAACGAGAACCATTTTAGGGTATTAACTACAAAGCTTAGATCTAGAATATTACAAGAAATTCCTTATGTGACCTTTAATGGACATCCAGAAAAAAGAATACCTAACAATACTCATTTTACATTTCTTGGTACCAATGGTGAAGATTTGATAATAAAACTAGATGAGAATGATATTGCTGCATCTACTGGATCAGCATGCTCTGTTAAAACACAAAAAGCATCGCATGTTCTAAAGGCAATGGGTTTTTCTCATGAACAAATTACAGGTTCATTACGTCTAACAATAGGAATATCAAATACTGAAAAAGAAATTGACGATACAGTTGAAATATTAAAAAAAATAATTAATGAGTTGCGGGCTGTGTCACCTTACAAAGAAAAATATAACTTTTAGATACTAACCTTAATGTGAACTAACACTTAGATTGTATTCTGTTTTTGGTGAAAGTGGTATTGCTGAATCAATTCCATCCCAAGCAAAAATTTCTACAGTGTACTTTCCAGAAAGCGTTGGTTGCCAGAAAATTTCTGTGATTTTCTTCTTTGCGGGATCCACTGCTCCATCAATCCAACGTAAATCAATGATCTTGTTGTTTTCATCTTTGACTTGTATAATATAGCTATATGTTTGAGATTTCTCATCATCTCCGTTTGATATTTCAGTTACAAATTTAATTTTTTGACCAACTAATGGTTTTTGTAATATGGGTCTATCAAAAGAATCTTTCATCTGGGTTTTTGTTACACTAATGTTTGGTACAGATTCTTCAATTTTTATTTGCTCTTGCGATTTTGTCGATTTTGAGAAGGTTAATCCTATTTCTCTAGGTTGCCCTGAAGAATCTCTAAAGTCAAAATAACTTGCTTCAATGCTTCCACCGGCAGGAGAGATTAATTTAGTTCCTGCCTCATTACATATTTGTGATGGCATTCTAAAACTGCCCTTGAAAACTCCTGTATCTGTACCTGTTTCTACCAATGAAAATCCTGTAGAACCAAGGCCACCATACTCTACTGAATTTATGGTACAGCGATGATATCTGAATCCTTTGATTCGTATTTCAAGAAGAATGTTTCCATTTGAATCTCCTACAGTATCATCTGCGTTTGAAGAAGGATCGTTAACTACGTTATAGGTATCAATAATATCATGTTTTGTATTTAAATCAGGATCGGTTAACACCACAACAACTGGTTGACCAAATCTGTAGGTTTGTGATTCAAGAGTTACACTTCCAGCTTGTGTTGTTATTTCAGTTTTTGCTGATATTCCAATAGTAACACCGACTTTGGCAAGATCAGAATATGCTAAATTTATTGCGTCTTCGTCACGTAGTGAATCATTTATCAAAAATTTTATATCATTACTATTTGTGCGCAGACTTTTAATCAAATTTGGATCGTTTTGATTTAATTGATTCACCACAACATATTCCATCGTTCCAGTAAACGTACTAGAGTTTGCAGTTGTTTCTTCTAGCTCTGCTCTGTAAATGGCATTGTTAACACGTTGACCATCTTTTTCTCCAAAAGAAAGAATATCAAAAACAATGGGTTGAGTATCGGTTTCATTTGATATAGTTCCAGTGCGATTAAAATTTATTTCTAGATACACTTGGGATGAGCCAGAGATTCCATTTATCGTAGTAATGTCTGCATCATCAATCATAACCAACCCTTCTCCTGAAGAGATGTCGCCAGCATCCAATATCTGAACAGTCGTTGTCCCTGGCAATCCACCAAAGTGCAATGTCATTGTTGTGTCTGAAAATGAGTTGATCCCAAATTGTTGTTCAAAAGAACGTAAATCAAGGTTTAACCAGCTGGTTCCCTTTGGTGAATCCAAGAGAATGTCTTGTAAAGTCTTTGCTGTAATTCCAAGATTTATTGAGATTTTTTCAACAGAACCATTTGGAGTAGATCTTGTATCTATAATCAATCTGTCAGAATTTTTATCTGGTACACTAGACGGAATGGGTGTTCCACTAGTAAGAGATGTAGTTGAGGAATCGTAGAAATTTACACTTGATGCACTTTCCAAAGTCACTGGATTCCCAATCTTTAATGTAGGTACAATCGCAGTGCTTTTAAAAACATCTAGATCTTCGTCTGACCCTGGATTTAGATTTTGATCATTATCTACTAGAGTGATGGTCGCCTTTTGACCTGGATTAAACTGAGTAGCGGAGATAACAAGTGATATTGATGCGGTGGAATCACCTGTTACAATTGATGTAGCCTTTGAGTTGTATTCAATCGATCCTGATTGACCACGAGGAGCACTGTTTAAAATTCCAATTACGGAATTATCACTATAATCAAAACTGTAAAAGATGCCAGAGTTTGGTTCAGACTCTACCAGAGTCACTATCTTGTTATAGTTTATTGTCCCTGTGGTAACAAAACTAGAAGGTTGATACTGATTTGTTTTCAGAATTACCACAGGCCCCAGATTCATCCCAAGGTCTCCATTTTTTTCAAACCCCAAGCTTCCAAGATATGGATGTAGGTCCACTAATCCCGGACCTCCATTTCCAGAATTTGAGCCTGATTCTGTAAAGGCTTGATAAAATGTGGTTCGCGGAGAATCGATATTAAAAGTCCAAGAGTCAGCATCNNTCAACTCTTTGAGCACCTCCGCCCTTATTGTAAATAATTGTGACATTGTCGCTAAAAGAGAAAAGTTGGATTAGTGGCCATGCATCAATATCTAATCCTATTTGACCTACAGGCATTCCTGCATTTGTGTTAGGACTTTTGGCATTTCTTAAAACATTATTTTGGTTAGGCGACGGAGTAGTGGGTGAACCATTGCATGCGTTGAATGAGGATGTACCATCTGTTGATCCTGTAATTCCATTCGAGCTTGGAATAGAGACACCCTCAGTTTCTGAAATATCTATGCCAAGTACAGAGACATCAGTAGAACCGGCGCAAAATACACCAAAGTCTAGGCTCTCACCCGCTAGACCCCCTAATGCGGTTTGATCAGCTTGTTTTGCTTTTTCAATATTAGCAAAATAAGCATACCAATTACCATCAGAACCTTGTACCATTCGAAGGTTTTTTCCATTTATTGTAACATCTGGTTCTCCTTTGGCTTCATCGGTATCTGAAATGTCAATATCTCTTATTACAACCTCAACTACCATAGAACCAGCAAAATGATTTTGAAAGAGAGCATTTTCTGCAGAGGCAAAGAGATTGGGATGAGCAGATTGTGCATTTACATCGATGTTTAGAAATGAGGGTAGCAGGAGAAGCAACCCTAACGAAATAGCAAAAAATTTGTACATTTTAATAATCAATAGATTTGTCAAACCTCCAAATATTGTTGTCGCATAACTCGTACTTGTTTTGCATACGTGATAGCAATTCTTGTATCCTATACAAAGATGCTTGTAAGATACATGATTAACATACCTACAGCAAAACCCGACGCTACTGCTGCACTTGAAAGATTTTTGTCGCCTTCTTCTCGTATCCACCTTAATATCGTGATTATTACTTGGAATATTGCACCTGCTCCTATTGAAAGAAACACTACTGCCGCAAATGGAGAATACACAAACCCTCCTACCCATGCACCAAAAATAGCCGGAGCGCCAGCAATCATTCCCAATCCTGCAAGCTTTCCTATCATTGTTTTTCCTCTGGACATTGGTGCTGCAATTGCAATACCCTCAGTTGTATTGTGCAAAGCAAATCCTACGATTAAAAAAGTGCTAAACGCAATAGAACCAAGACCAACAGCTGCTCCGATTGCGAGTCCTTCTCCAAAATTATGCAAACCAATACCTATTGCAATCATCAATGCAATCGCTACAGGTTTTGTCATTCTAGATGATTCTGCCCTTTTTACTAATTTTTCAGCAGAATAGTATAGCCCAAGGAATGACAGTACAATAACTGTGGCTACAAGCAATGCACCATTAAAGCTACCAGCAAGGCTTTCTTCAGAAACTTTTAGTGCCTCTTCAACGGAATCAATACCTAAGAACAGTAATAATCCTGCTGTGAGTGCCAAAAAGAAATGATATTTGTTTTTACCAATCTTTTTGATAAATGGGAGCCAGAGTAATCCAATCATAATTGGAATAATTCCAACATATATTCCAATTATAGCAAAAAATCCGACAAGTTCAAAATTTGGTTCTAATGCTAGCGCCGCAGCTTCAATCTCTTTTTCAAATCTTGTTCCATCGCCTACAGTAAGTCCAATTAGGTATGGTTGTGCCTCATTCCAATCAAAAGGAATTCGTACAACAGCTGTCTCGTATCTCTCCAAAAATCTATCGGGCTCAATTGCTGCAGGTTGTATTCTATCATTTACGTCTGCCATAACAATCTCTACAGGTATCGGTCCTGTGTTTCTTACGGTTACAAGTATCTCAGAGTCTACAAAATTGATCTTTTCCATAGATATCTCAGGCAACGGTACACCTAAATCTAAAAGCTCAGAACCTGGACCAAAAATGTATGCTACCATAATTATGAGAAATATGAAAGGAATTATTCCACTTGCTATCAGCTTGCCTTTTGATGGTTTGTTACTAAGTTCCATATTCTATTCCTGATTGTGATTTTTGATCTGGGTTTTCCTTAACTAGGAACATCCCAATCCATCCCTTTTCTGAAAATTCTACCTTATGAGCGTGGAATAGATATTTTCCAGGATAGTCATATTTGAATTCCATAATTCCACGCTCAGTTTGAGATAATGTTATCATATCAGTATAGAAAGACGGTACCGTGTCAGTTCCTGTTGGATAGTAATGGTATAGAGTACCATGCAAGTGTAGATTGTTTATTGGATCAAATTCAACCATGTTCACTACATACACTCTGATTAATTCATTGAGGTTAATTTGGATTGGGTGGTGTTGATAATAAAATGGAATTGTGTTTGCAGCATAGAAATTATTTTCAGTGTCAAAATCAGTATCCAATCCATTTAGAACCATAACCATTTCATCTGCTGCAGGTCTTCCTTCTTTTGGATCCACAATGTATACACCATACAATCCATGTACAATGTGTTCTTCAAGTGGCATTACGTGGCAATGATAGGGATGAACTCCTACAGGTCCAGCTGTAAATTCATATGTAAATTGTCCGCCTCCAGGACCTACTGGCTCAAATACTCCATCCATTTCAGCTGGATGAATTCCATGAAAATGCATTGTATGTGATTTTGCACCATTGTTGATGAAATTGATACGAACCAAGTCACCCTCAGTGGCTCTTATGGTTGGACCTGGAACTGTGCCGTTAAATGTCCATACATTATAGAATACACCAGGTGAAACTTCCATAACTTTATCGTCTTCTGCAATAATCGTAAACTCCCTTAAGGTGGTACCATCAGGTAACTGGGAAACTCGCCCATAGTTGAACTCTCGCAGATATTCCATAGGATCAAATTCCACAGTTGATGCAACATAGAGAGGATCAAGCACATCACCTGATGTTTGTATAACTGCTCCTGAATGTGTTAAGAAAGTCTTTGGTTCTTCGGTTGCTTCTATAACTAAGAAGGGTAGAGAAAAATAAATTATAGATATAATGAAACCTGAAATCAAGGTTAACAACATCTTTCCTTTCATTGTTTTCACTAGGTGCATTTGATAAAAGTAGCAAGAATGGTTTATTTATAATTTAGCCTAGGCTAACTTTTTTACCTTAGGCTAAATTATTTAGTTAATTTCAGATCCCAAATTTTAATAGTGGTAGTTTATCACTCTCGTTATTGAAAAAACCAGCAATGCTCCTTGTAACAGGAGGTTTTTTGATAATAATTGGCATTGGGCTTTCTGTTTATGGCTCTCAGTTAATAGTCGAGAATCTTGTTACAGAAGAAAAACGACTAGGAATGGGAACATCTATGGAACTTTCAAAAGAATTTGATCCCTCTATAAATGAAAATGGAATATACGTATTACAAATCTTAGATTTTAAAGAAGAGACTCGTTTGCATGTGTCTGTGTACGATCCGTCTGACACGATAATAGTCTCAGAATCAATAGAAAATAATCCGTTTCAAGGAAACTTTACAATTTCAACTGCAGGAACTTATAAGATCTTAATAGAAAATACAGGAGAAAGAGAACTCGAAGTGATGGTGGCATTAGGGAACTTGCCACAAGATCAATCCTTGACAATAAGCATTTTTGGTTTTATTGTAATAATATTAGGATTAATAGGATTGGCTGTTGGAATAATCTATTTCATTAGATCGCGTGATAGGACAGACACTAGTTAAGAAATGAATCTAGTTCTGTAAGACCGTCTACAACTCCAGAAAAATTCTCATCACTTTCCATTATCTTATCTAGTTTTTCTTGGTTTGCTGTAAAAGTAGTTTCGTTACCAATTTTATTGATTTTAACAAAATCATGTTGTATAACATAGGATAATTTGTTGTGTATTTCATTATCAGTGAACTTTAATTTCTCTGTAAGATATGATGAATTTTTACTTCCATTTTCAAGTTCTAAAAGTATTGAAGAGACGTCAGGATCAACTAGAGTGTCAAGCATTTTTTGTTTATCGTAGTTTTCTTCTAATTCATTTCACCATCTATTTGTTGAAATTAAAATTTTCTTTTTGTGTGATATAAAGTCATTAATCAAGATCTTGTCAATGTTTGCAGGATTGATGTAATATGCTCTTCCTTTTAATTGCCTTTCAAGACTTTCTACATAACTCAAAAGTTCATCTTCTTCACTTACCATAATTGTATCTACTTCTATTCTTTCATGTTTGCATTTTTTTGCCTCTGAGAGGGTTCTAGATTTTATGAATGGATCAACCTGTCTATATCGATAACAAAGATAGACCACATCTCCTCCTGTATCAAGTTTTATTTCATGCTCAATTTTCAGTTTTGAAAGAGTAGCATCATCTGGAATGTAAAAATGAGAATATGGTTTATCTGTAAGAATTCTATTTTTTTGGTTTTCATTGTCTATAAAGCAAGCACTTGGTTGGCCATCAGTTATCATTACTATCCTTTTGTTTTGTGCTCCATCGTGTTTTAGAATCTTAAGTGCTAACCTAAAGGCAGCTTGATAATTAGTGTAATGTAAAAAGTTATCATTTGCATCATATGTTTTCAGATACGGTATATCATGAGGATCTATTTTTGATGCAAAAGATCCAAATCCAATAATATAGATAGTGTCATTTGGAAAGAATTTTTTATTTAAAACATACAAGCTCCAAAGTGCTTTTTTTGCTGCCTCAATTCTACTGCTTTCTCCCGCACCAACTGAATATTTCATAGTAGAGCTTAGGTCTATGCAATATACTACAGTAACTTTTACTTCCTCAATTGTTTCAAATTTTTCAAGATCATCAAGTTCCATAGAAATTGGAAATTTTATTTCGGAATCTTTTTTTGCGATTCTTTGTATTGAATTTAGTACGGTTTGTGGTACATTAAGAAATTTGATATCGTCACCTGGTTCAAATTTTTTTGTTGTATCTTGGATCACACTTCCTGCTCCAATTTTTTTTGTCTCATGAAATCCTAATCCTCCCTCATTGAGTGCTTTCATAACATCTTGCAGAAGTTTTGCGCCAATCTCAAAGAATCCTTTGTTAGTTAGCCATTTTTTTCCATCTTTAAGATAACCNNAGATTGTTTTATCATCCCTTGTAGAATGGTCTCTAAATCTTGGATGCTTGGGGGTTTTTCTTTCAAAACTTGTTTTGATAAGGTTTGAAGAATTTTTTGTAACGTTTCCTTTGAAATCTCGCCATTAGGTTTTGTAGTTTTGCTTTCTTGGTTTAAAAAATACAAAACGTTTCTATTGTCAAGCTGCAACATAACCAATCTCTTTTTTATCAAGGATTTTTGGTTCAATCCAGCATAATCCTTCTAGTATAATTTCAATAACCGCAGCCCGTAGTTCATTTTGAGCTTTTTCTGAAATAGCAAGGAATCCAGATTTTATATTATGGGTTATTGTTTTTTTCTCAAATTCTTGTTGTTCTATAGACACCTTGTCATATATTGGACCGATAATCTTTTGAAGTGTTTCAAAACTTTGTAATTGATTTTCATACGACAATTGCATGCTGTTTTTATCCACAATCTTTTGTGAAACCTGAAAAGTTTTTCCGGTAAACTCTTGTTTTATTTTTTCTAGTAATACCTCATCCATTTCTTTTATGTACTCAAGAGAGGTTTCTTTGACTGATTGAACAATAAACTCTTGAAGAATTTTCTCTCTATTTGTTATTGTAT
Organism: Nitrosopumilaceae archaeon; assembly: GCA_013330055.1. Classification (GTDB taxonomy): domain Archaea; phylum Thermoproteota; class Nitrososphaeria; order Nitrososphaerales; family Nitrosopumilaceae; genus UBA8516; species UBA8516 sp8516u. The sequence goes on along the minus strand of DUJB01000050.1, from coordinate 4,825 downwards.
CGTCCATCTCTGCAAGTTCGAATTTTGTAGATTGTCCTATACAAAACATATCAGAAGGTCTTGGAATTGCCAACATTTTGTGTGATAATGCTCTAGTTCTTTCTGCTTCGCTTACAAGAAGTTCAAGACAATGAATTCCCATACGTACACTCACACCCTTGTCTTGGTTTATTTCCTGACTTGCACGCGCATTTTGAATTATTCTTGCTAGGGCTTTCAATATGAAAACAGGTACAAATGATTTTGAAATTTTTGCTTCTTGAATTATTATCAACATTTCTTCTTCTACAGATTTCGGATAATGTGTGTGAATGTGACTTTTTAGACGGTCATATAGTGGCTCAATTATTTTTCCCGAGTGAGTATAATCTACAGGATTTGCGGTTGCAAAAAAGGCAGTTTTTGGTTCAAAGACGACAGGATATGCACCGGTTGTAAATCTTCCTTCCTGAAGTACTGACAAGAGTGCGACTTGTTTTCTTGTATCAAGCACTGGCAATTCATCTATACAAAAAAGTCCATGTTTTGCTTGCATTAATTGACCAGGAGAATATGATTCAATTTGATACATTTCAACTCCCTTTTTTGTAATTTTTACAGCATCTATTTGTCCCACTAGATCTTTGACAGAAATATCTGGTGTTGCAAGAACATACTTGAATCTCCGTTCTCCTTCCAACCATTCTATTTTTGTGTCAAGTTTATTGTTACGAATTTTATCCATGCTGGTTGAATCAATATAGAATTTTGGAGAGGTCATGTCGTCATCTTGATCTTCTAATAAAGAGATCATCTCATTTTGTGGCAGATCCATTGGGGAATCATTTGTTATACTGCCTTTGATGATAGGCATTGGTGACAAGAGATGTTTTGCTATTGTTTGTGCAATCTTTGTTTTTGCTTGACCTATTTGTCCAACTAACATTATATCATGACAGGCAAGAATTGCTCTATCTAATGCTGGAATAACATCTTCTTCGAAACCTATGATTTCGGGATATTTTACTTCGTTTTTTTGTATTTTTGAAATCAGGTTTTGTCGAATTTGATCTTTTGCTTCGACAACCTTATAGTTAATTTCAAAAAGATCTCTTAGTGTTTTGACTTGGGCATAGTCCTCGGGAAAACCAGCCATTATTTCAGTATATTTTGGATTAGAAGAATAACTTCGTTTTACAAGTTCTGAAATTTCTTGCGTCACTTTGATAAAATTATGCCAGAATATGATTTAAAGTGTTATCTGTTTTAGTATGGTTTTTATCGGGGAGAAAGGGAATTTTTGTTCACTTGGCTTCACAAGAATACAGACACATTGTCAGGATTGCTGGAAAAGATGTTCCTGGAGCAAAGAAAATGATAATTGGAGTCAGCCAAGTAAGAGGAATAGGTTACAATTTTGCAAAAGCAATTTTAGATCTTCTTAAGATAGATTTTAATAGTAACGTTGGTTTTTTGTCAGAATCTCAAGTGGATGCTATTGAAAAGGCTATGAGAAACCCAGCGTCACTTAACATACCAGCCTGGTTTCTTAATAGAAGAAAAGATATTGATTCTGGAAATGATTTACATCTAATTACTTCAGACATAGAGTTTAACGTTAGAAACGATATCGAGCGAGAGAAGAATACTAGCAGTTGGAGAGGTTTTCGTCACACTTATGGATTAAAAGTCAGAGGCCAACGAACTCGAACAACGGGGCGCAAAGGTGGTGCTGTTGGAGTACGTAAAGGAGGCAAGGTTCTTCCACCAGGAGCAACGCCAGTTGAAGGTGCACCAGCTGCGCCAGGAGCAGCACCTGCAGAAGGTGCAAAGCCAGCTGCAGGTACAGCAGCTCCAGCTGCGGGTGCAAAGCCAGCTGCAGGAGCAGCTCCAGCAGCTGCAAAACCAGCAGCAGGTACAGCAAAACCAGCGGAGAAGAAACCAACAAAATAGGTGTAGTGAATGGGAGATCCTAAGAATCCTCGCAAAAATTGGAGAAAACCAAAACGTCCTCTAAATTTCGATTTGTTAAATGAGGAACTTCATGTAGTTGGAACTTTCGGATTGAAAAACAAACGCGAACTTTGGAAGGCACATACCGAACTTTCAAGAGTCAGAAATCAAGCAAGATCACTTTTAGCTTTAACACAAGAAGTAAGAGAGAAAAAAGAGAAGGTACTCATGGAATCTCTAATAAGAATAGGATTGGTAAATACAAATTCTACTCTTGATGATGTTTTGAATTTAAAAGTAACAGATTTGCTTTCACGTAGATTACAAACGATGGTTCAGAAAAAAGGATTGATAAAAAGTCCTTATCAAGCAAGACAGGCAGTAGTTCATGGCCACATCATGATTGGAGAAAGAGTGGTTACTATTCCATCATATACAGTTAAGGTAGAAGAAGAAAACCAAATTCATCCTGTTCCAGGTGTAAATTTTGTTGTTCCAAAAATGGTAATGGAAACAGTCGTATCCGAGAAGCCACAAGACTAAGTTTTGCCAGTCATTTCCAAAAGTTACAAGAATAAGTTTCTATATCAGTGGCCACAGAGATTATTCGATTAAGTAATTGTGTTCAATTATAGGTTATACTGGTTGTGAACCAGCCGCTCCAGTTATTGTCAAGGGACTAGAGCGTATGGAATACAGAGGATATGATAGTGTTGGAGTTGCCACATTCTCTGGGAATCAAATTTCTGTAAGAAAAGGAGTGGGCAGAGTCATGATGGTAAACAACCAAGTCAAGCTAGATACACTGACTGGAACAGTGGGAATAGGTCACACGAGATGGGCTACACATGGCGGAGTAACTGACATTAATGCACATCCCCACCCCTCAAGTTCTGGAAATATTGCAATAGTACACAATGGAATCATAGAAAATTATGAAGAATTAAAAAAAGAGCTAGAAGAAAAACAATACAAATTCAAAAGCGAAACAGACAGTGAAGTCATTGCAAATCTTTTACAATATAATTTTGATAAGACAAAAGAAATTAAAAGATCGGTCCTAGAGACTGTTTCCAGATTAAAAGGAAATTTTGCCTTTATTGCTGTGTTTGAAAATGGGACATTGGCAGCAGCAAGGCTTCATGAACCATTGATAGTAGGAATTAGAAAAGATGGGTATTTTGTTTCAAGTGATGTGTTAGGATTTATAGAACATGCAGATGAAGTAATCTATCCTGATAACCAAGAATGTCTCATAATCGATTCGTCTGGAATGCAGATGTTTGATTTTGCTGGAAACCAAGTACAACACCAGATTACAAAAGTTTCAAAAGAACTTGCTGACACTTACAAGGGAGATTATGCACATTTTACATTAAAGGAAATTTCAGAACAGCCAGTTACTATAACCAAGGCTGGGGAAAACACTAAACTTGAACTTGATTTACTGACTGAATTTGTAAAACATGCAAAAAACCTTTACGTAACTGGAAGTGGGACTAGCTATAATGCCGCTTTAGTAGCAAAATATCTCCTTTCAAAATATGCAAAAATAAAGATAGAGCCTATCATCTCAAGTGAGGTACAATTTTCTTCAAACTATTTTGATCAGCAATCTATTTTGATTGCACTATCTCAGAGTGGTGAAAGCGCAGATGTACTTGAGGCAGTAAACATTGCTAAAAAAGATGGGGCAAAGATNNACAGCGCAGCTTGCCATACTTTACAAAATAACTGACAAGCTGTGCAAAGGTTGCATGGGATTAGATTTTGCCAAAGTTTCTGATCTGATTAAGGTGATACTGTCTGATCATTCAAAGATTAAAGAAATTGCAAAAAAACTCAGAGATGTATCAGACATCTATGTTCTTGGCAGAGGAATCCATTATCCAATTGCTTCTGAAGCGTCACTAAAGTTAAAAGAACTCACATATGTTCATGCAGAAGGACTTCCTGGTGGAGAGTTAAAGCATGGACCATTGGCTCTTATGGACTCGAGTGTTTATGCAATAATAATAAATCCAAATGATTCTACCTATGTTGATACTTTGTCAGGTGCACATGAAATCAAATCTCGCGGTGCAAAAATAATTGGAATATCNNGAGAAGTTTTTCAGAATCTATTCCTGTCTTTAATATGCAAGAAATAGAGGCACCTCCAGCGCCTGCGCCTTCCTTAACAAATCCTTCTGCATAAGAACGCAATCCGGGAATTTTTGATTCTCCCAGTTTTAGTTTAATAGAAAACAC
>DUJB01000050.1:0-529 GCA_013330055.1 Nitrosopumilaceae archaeon | reverse complement strand
TTGTTTTCGTTAAAACCAACGTGTTTGGCAAAAGCAAGGACTGCTGCCATCTGTGTGCCTCCTGCCAATATCACATTTGTTGATTCCGATGCAGCACTTAGTATGCCTGCAACTGATGGAATCATTGGATCACCAAGCTGTGTTACAATATCATATGGATTTGTAGAGTNNTTTTTCAAATCAACTGGATTTTGTGGCATACTGCTACTAACAGAAGCCTTTAGACCAAATCCTCGTAAGACTCCCAATGCTGTTGTGGTTCCACCTGGAATACTTTCTCCGATTATTAGACAATCAGTAGAGGAACCAAGAGATCGTCCTATTATTCTTCCATATTCAACAGCTTTTCTTGTAAGATCTTGGTCTAGTGCTGGTTCTTGAGCAATATTTTTTCCTGGTTCCAAACCAAGCTCAATGTATGGAAGTTTTGGAACAATTTTGCTTCCTGCATTAATAACAAAACATGGTATGCTTGCAGCTTCAAGTGCAACTTTTGTAAGAATTGCAGGTGTGGGCTTTCCATCAGGTG
>DUJB01000001.1:7606-8289 GCA_013330055.1 Nitrosopumilaceae archaeon | reverse complement strand
ACTTGCAATCCAGAATCATCTACATAGTTTAAGATTCGAACATCATACTGTACTTTTTTTAGAATTCTAGCTACAGCATCACCAATTACGATGTTTCTTACATGTCCTATGTGTAGTGCCTTGTTTGGATTTACACTTGTATGCTCTACTACAACCTTGGAATTTTTTCCAATGTTTATTGTTCCATAATTTTTTAAAGATGATGCAGAAATTGTTGTGTTATTTAATTCTATATAGTTTGCAAAAAAATTCACATATCCAGAAGTATGTGGAGACGCTTGTTTTACAAACTTGGTCGGAATTTTTTGATATTCATCAGAAATAATTTTTGCAATATCAAATGGTTTTTTCTTTAATGATTTTGCAAGTAAAAACGCAACGTTACAGCTTACATCACCAAACTCTGCCCTTGATGATTCAGATACTTCAAACTTGATTTCAGGAAAATTTAATTTTGAACATATTTGTTGTATGTTTGATCGTATTTCATCAAGTAAGAGTCGCAGAGTCATCTACTACACCTTTGCTAACTTGACTGCAATGTATTCAAGTGCTTCTATGACCCCATCGCCAGCTTTTCCTGAAACAGTCATAGATGCTTGGGATTTCACGCTTTCTACTGCATTGCCGAGGGCAATACTTTGTCCTGAGATCTTAAACAGTGGAACATCAGTCTCACTATC
>DUJB01000001.1:0-7565 GCA_013330055.1 Nitrosopumilaceae archaeon | reverse complement strand
TGAATTGCATACTGGCTATCAGAGAGATCTACTGGCATGTTGTTGTCTTTCATAATTTTTTTTGCCAACTCTAAATCAAATGTTCGTTCTAATACGACCTCAGTCATCCTAGGAAATACTGGTTTNNGATCGACCTGACACAAAGATAACTTTGTGACCAAGTCTTATCATATGACGTAATGCATCTAAGGCGTCAAGATGTATTCGTCCTGCACCATTTTCGGTAATTGTTCCATCAATGTCAACTGCAAAAATTTTTTCTTGCATCAAGTCAGATATTCTATTGAGCATAATAACTGCTCCCCATTAAATAGAAAACAGCTAAAATAGCAATTTATCATAATAAATTTATGGCTAGAAAAGGCAAGTTGGCAGAGATTTTCAGTAAAGCAATGTATGCTGACAACCCAGAATCATATCTTGTAGGATACCTAGACTATGATATTGTAAAGGAGGTTACATTGCCAGAATTCCTTAAAGAATCTGATAACTTTGAGACGATACCTATTACAAGGATTCAATATATCAAAAAAGAAAATACAGTTTTATTCGGTAAATCAGAACAACAAGTGAGATAAAGTTGGGAATTCCAGAAAAAATTCAAGCAATAAAAGACGAAATGTCAAAGACGCAGATAAACAAAGCTACAGAACATCATGTTGGATTATTAAAAGCGAAACTGGCAAAGCTAAAACGTGAACAAGAAGATTTCAAATCAAAATCATCTGGGAGTTCGGTAGGATTTGATATCAAGCGAACTGGTGATGCTACTGTTGTTATCTTTGGATTGCCAAGTGTTGGGAAATCTACATTGTTAAACAAACTTACTGATGCAAAATCTGCAGTAGGTGCATATCAATTTACAACAACAACTGTAATTCCTGGCATGATGGAATATCGCGGTGCAAAAATTCAGGTACTTGATTTACCTGGAATAATAAAAGGCGCATCAACAGGAAAGGGGTTGGGCAAAAGGGTTTTAGCTGTTGCAAAAAGTGCAGATTTGGTTTTAATTATTCTTGATGTCTTTCAACCATATCATGAAGAAGTCATAAGAACTGAGCTTGGCAACATTGGAATAAGATTAGATCAAAAGCCTCCTAACATTGTCATAGAAAAAACTGCAGACGGGGGTATATCTGTCAGTCAACAAGTACCATTGACAAAAATGTCACAAAGTCTTTTAAAAGACATACTTCGTGTATATGGCTTTAACAATGGCAGGGTACTAATCAGAGAAGATGTTGATTCTGAACAATTAACTGATTATATTTCTGGAACCAAAACATATGTTCAATCACTTACAGTAATGAATAAAATTGATTTGGTAAATCAGGGATTTTTAAATGAATTGCAGTCAAACATAAAATCAAAAATTGTTCCAATATCTGCTGACGCTGACATTAACATCAATGCCCTCAAGGATGCCATTTACGAAAAACTTGATTTTATCAGAATTTACATGAGACCAAAAGGCGGAGAAACCGATTATGATGAGCCGTTGATAACAAGAGATGGTTCCACTGTGCTAGACATATGTAACAAGCTACACAGAGATATGAGAAAAGATTTCAGATATGCTCTAGTCTGGGGAAAAAGTGTAAAATTTGGAGGTCAGAGAGTTGGCATACATCATACTTTGCAAGATGAAGATGTTCTTACAATAATAAAAGCTAGAGGTACTTGAGAAAAAGCTTTTCTGTTTCGATCATCTTTTAGAATCATGGATCAGGAATTTGAAAATCGTTGGTGCACGGTATGCATGGCAAAAACAAAACAAGAAATTATTTTCATGCCTGAAATTCCGACATACAAACGTAGAAGACAATACAAATGCACACAATGTGGGAAAAAATCTTGGTTGTTAGGTAGAAGACCATCAGCTGAAGCTGTGTATTGATCAAAATTGCGATCACAAATTTCAAATTTTAAAAAAATTCTGTGACACAGAATCTAGTACTTGGTGTAATTTTTTTTAGTTTAACTATAGAAAAGTAAGTAAACTGTATGTTTTTTAATGGCAACAAAAAAGCGATCTGGAAAAGCAAAGCGTAGATCAGCTCCAAAGCGTAAAGCTGCAAAGCGAAGACCCGCTGCTAAGAAAAGATCAGCTCCAAAGCGTAAAGCTGCAAAGCGAAGATCGGCTAGACGACGATAGTTCTGATCTACAAAAAAACATGATGTTATCGCAGCATTTTATGCGGTAACTTTCAAATTTTTATCATTATTTTTTACTAACTAAACATTTGTCCAGGTGGCGAGGATGATTTTCCTTTAACCGCATTTCGTTCTACGGTAAACTTTCTCTCGCTAGGAATTACAGAAATTTTTACTGAAGTATTAATTGCATAGTGTGGGGTTCCATCAGGATTTTTGTAATTTGTTGCGATTCCTACGCGGTCCAGATCAACTTTGACTTTGACTATTGTGCCATCTTCTAACTTGAAGGAAACAAACTCGTTGCCTGTTCTTTCGTGATCTAGCATTTTAAAGTCAATTTTGTCTTTTGATTGGCTCACCATTGTAAAATGGATTTACAGTTATTTGAAGTATACTTAGTAAAGAAAGCTTAGCAATTTTATTTGTTGTTCTGTAGTAATGACATTTTTTGCAGTAAGTAATTCAAGTAGTTGTGTTACTAGCACTTTTTCTTGTTCAGAAAATCCCATAACTCCCTTGTCACCTGGTGGACCTGGAGGACCTCGTGGACCAGGTTCTCCTGGAGGACCTTGTGCACCTCTTGGTCCTAGTTCACCTGTAGGACCTTGCTCACCTATCAGGCCTCGCTCTCCTTGCATTCCCTGAATTCCTTGTGGGCCTCTTTCTCCTGGTGGACCTTGTGGACCTTGTAGGCCTCTTTCACCTTGTGTACCTTGTGGACCTTGTGGACCCTTGTCACCTGGTGGACCCTGTAAACCTCTTGGCCCTTGTTCCCCCGATGGACCCAGCAATCCCCTTGCCCCCCTTTCACCTTGTTGACCTGGAATTCCTGTAAGACCTTTTTCTCCAGTAGGACCTTGTGGACCTTGTGTACCCTTGTCACCTGGTGGACCCTGTGGACCAGTTAATCCCTTTTCTCCTTGTGGACCGTGTGGACCTCTTTCACCTTTTTCACCGATACCACCTTGAAGACCTTTTGGACCCTTGTCACCCATAGGTCCTTGAATTCCTTTATCACCTTGTGGACCAGGAATTCCTGTTGGACCTTTGTCACCTGGAACACCAACATCGCCTGTAATACCTTTGTCACCCTTGTCACCCTTGTCACCTTTTTCTCCTGGAAGACCTTGTGGACCTTTGTCACCTTTGTCACCTAGTGGACCTTTATCACCTGTCAGTCCTTTGTCTCCGCGTGGACCTTGTTCACCTTTGTCTCCCTTGTCACCTTTGTCACCTACTGGACCACGTGGACCTGGCTCACCTCTTTCGCCTTGTGGACCTGTAAGACCTTTGTCACCTTGTGGACCTAATGGTCCTTGATCTCCTGATGGGCCTGGAGGGCCTTGATATCCTTTATCGCCTAGTGGACCTGATGGACCCATTGGTCCTCGAGGACCTGGAGGCCCAGGCGGTCCTAATGGACCAGTTTTTCCTTGCAAAGGATGTCCAAATGTTTCCTTATGAATCGGAGTTTCACGAACTTCGCGAACTTCGGCTCCTTTTTTTGGATGTGCTGCAGAGATTTCATTTTCAAAGACAGAATNNGGATTTTTATCGCTACCTAAAACCAGATTAAATTTTTTATCTTTTACTCTAAGATGAAAATTTTCTTTCCAAATAGACTGAAAGCTTTTTTTCGTAATTTCTTGGGCAGTTGGAGGAGAGTCACATAGTGCAATTTGGACTTCAAAAACACCAGATGGCAACTTGAAAGGAGAAATTCCTTCAATTTCCATCTTTCTAGAACTAGACATATCCTAGGTGTAATTCCTCGGTATTTTTGTATTTTGAATCACTGTCCGATTTTGTACACTTGTGTGTCAAATTAGATAGCTTTTTCCTTTCTTACCATGCCCTTAATTTTTGCACATCATACTTTGACGCCAATCTTAATTACGGTTTTAAACGCCTAATGTTTCAATTGTAAAATGGTCAAACCGCAAAATTGAATAGACGTGTATTTTAGAATACAACGATGGTTGAATTAGATCAGATAGAACAAATATTTGCAATATTAAATACATTTGGTACTATTTTTCTGATTGTTTTATTTTGGAAAACCATAAAGTACTTGGAAGAATCAAGCAAAAATGCCCGAATTCAGACAAATTATAGATTCAGGCCATGGATAGGTCCAACAAATAGCATTAAACCAATGTCAACAGCTGATAATCGCCATCAATTTGCAATAGAGATAAAAAACTATGGTGAAATTCCAGCTTCTGATGTTATTGCAATGTATAAGATGAATACGGAAATGATGTCAAGAGATCTTGTAAAAAATCCAGAGAACCTTGAAAGGTTTAGTCTTGGTCCCCTTTTACCAAACATGGAAAAACGATATTGGTTTTTCATAGATTCAGACTTGATTGAAAAAGCAAAAAATGGCAGTACAGATATTTTTATTTTGCTTTATTTCGTATACGAACATTTTGCAGGAAAGAGTTGTTATGGAATGATAAGTCATTATGATCCTAAAACAAATTCATTTGCTCACAAGGACATGTGGGTAGACACTTAGCAGTCTTCACATTAATGTAAGAGATTTTACATTTTAGAAAAAGGTAATTTTTGGTGGTTTATTTCCTACACATAATGCACCTGTGCGGTGTTCGATCGTAGGTAGAATGAAGATTGATATTGTGTGTGTTTTGGCTTTTTTCTAACAAAATTATCAAATAATTAAGAAAAATAATCACTTGACAATTAACTTGAAGAATATTATTTATTAAACATGACGTATTTGGTTCACTGTGGAAACTAGTAAAGAAAAATCTGATAATGTTTCCAATATGATTAAGAGAATTAATGAAATTGCTGAGATTCTTGCAATACTCAATGATACCAAAAGAGGCAAGGACTGGCTAATGCAGGAAGTAAAAAAACATCGTTTGAAATCACAAGTAAAACCCTCCATGAACAGTTTTGAGATGTTAAAAGTACTCCCTAATGATTTTGTCTCTAATCTTCTAAAGGGTTTGAGGGGAGACGACATTGAAGGTTTTGAAGATGTCCAAACTCTGACAAAGACATTTCATTGGTTCTTCACTGACATCGTAGCAGGCTCTAACCCCAAGATACCAACTAAAGACCAAGTTAGAAAAATCGTAGTGTTAAATGAATTAATATCAAGAACTGAAACTTTTGGCAAGAGAGATCCTGCTTCTACTGTAATATTGCCTACTGGTGATGGGATGGCAATTGGTTTTAGCGACAGTCCAGAAAAACCGATTCGTCTTTCGATCGAGTTGCACAAACTCCTCAACAGGTATAATGAGTCAAGGAGCGGTGTGGAAAAACTGCTCATTAGAATTGGAATTGATATGGGTCCAGTTTATCTAGTAAAAGATCTCAACGACAAAGACAATGTTTGGGGCCCTGGAATTATTCTAACAAGACGTGTCATGGACTTGGCAGGAGACATGAACATCTTTGCATCAGCAAGGATTGCAGAAGATACACGCAAGCTATCACCTGAATACATGGAGATAATTCATCCAATTGGAGATTACCACATAAAGCATGGCGAAGAACTACAGCTTTACAATATCTATGGAGATGGGTTTGGAAATAGAATTGCACCAAGAAGTAAGAAGGTTGAAAAACTAACCGAAGACAAACTAGTCAAACCTGCCTACAACTTTGCATTCAGAACCATAGACATTGTCCTTGATGTCACAGAACCTTCTACAATGTTAACTCATCACACATGGGTTTGGAAATTGGAAAACATCTCAAAAGAACCAAAAGAACAAGTACATTATATCATCGACGGCGATAAAGAAAGAGAATTCAAAGACTTGAATGTCACCGTAAGAGACGAAAGAGGAAACAGTCTTGAAATTGTTACAGTTGATGCTAACAAACCAACACACAAGGAGTTCAATGTCAAGCTTCGAAATCCAATGCTTCCAAAACAGACCAAGACTCTAAAGATGGAATATGACTGGGAAGAACCTGACAGAAGCTTTTACTACAGAGTAGCTTCAGATTGCAAAGAGTTTACATATCTTTTTTCAATAGCCAAGGAAAATCAGATTAAAACCCGGGTACTGCGGGTAGATGCAGAAACTGGATACCGAGTATATGCATCACCTAATCCAGTGGTGAAATATCTTGATGACAAGACAATTGTCAGCTGGTCAAAAACCAATCTAAAATCTTTTGATGCATACCAATTCCAGTGGTAAAAAATTCTTTAGAAAAATAATTTTGTTTCAGATCTAATTATGATACCTAGAATATAATGAATCAAGAATCTTTTGTGCCTTTAGATGTTCTAGCCAAGACAATTCTTTAATCAATTCTTTGTTTTCTTCTGGAGAGAGTGTAAAGTCTCGTATCTTATGACNNCGCCTTGATGAATCATATGGTTTTACCTCATCATTTGCAACAAATGTTTCGGTACCAAGATTAAACTTTGATATCATTAATTGGCTTGCCCTTGTCTTTTCATCTACTATCTGATCATAAATAATACCATCATGTCTTTCTATCCTTCCAACTGAATCAGGATAATCATATTCAATCACAGGTTGCGCTACAGTCACCTTTTCACTAGTGTCAATGATTCCATCTGATGCGATATAGAATGCTCCCAAGTCAAGATATATCATATGTCCAACGCCTTCTTCTGGAATTGAGTTTCCTGAAACTGCAAAGGCGTTAAAGACTTTGGTGTTTCCTGAATTTTTGTTATTGTCCCATGCTGTAATCATTAGATGTCTGTTTGCTGGTTGGTCAAAACTGAATCCAAAGTTAAATGAGTACTTGTTGCCTTCTTTTGATTTTGAAAATGCGATATCATCAGATAGTATTCCTTGCGGATCAGATTTTGTCACACTGTCTTTGTCAAAGGTGATTACAGCATCATCATTAGTCATCTCATTGTTATCTTCATTTACAAAATGTATTGCAACATGTTCTACTCCAGTAGATTCCAAAAATGTTAGAGTAAGGGACACATCTTGTCCTGTGTTTACTTTAACTGGCTCAATAGTAGTTGAGAATGCAGGAAGATAGTATCCTTTACCGTTTATTACTAGTGGAAACGAATTGTTGTTATCAGTCACTAATATCCCCCCAAAACCATCTTGCGTATTTGTTTGCGTACCAAAATTCAAAGATGGTGGAGACCTATCAATTCCTGCTCCACCTGGCAGTCCAGCAAGTAAGTTAAGTACCAGTCCTGGTCGTATCAGGCCTCCTCCACCCCCTCCAGACGAACCTGTTTCAAAACCTAATACATATTGACCGGTAGTTACTGGAAACTCTATGAAGGCAGTTTCGGGATCGCTTGTTATAGTCAAAGCATCTTGATTATTGGAATCAGGATCAGAAAAGAGTGTTATTACATTCCAACCAAAATCTGGTCCTGATCTATAATACATTTGTAATAGGCTTTT
>DUJB01000002.1 GCA_013330055.1 Nitrosopumilaceae archaeon | reverse complement strand
CAGATAAAAAAAGAATGTAATTACTATAGGACTAATTTCGCTTCTTAGTTTTTAGCAATATTACTATTATTACTCCAGCAATTCCAGCAAGTATGTATGGTAGATAAAATAGCGGATTAGCAGCAGGGTTACCAGAAACAATATTCAATATCAAATTTCCTGAATTGGTTGCAAGTGGATCCGTCGAAGATTCCATTCCATATACTGAAAAATCCTTTATCTTATAATAATCAAGACTCAAGTTAGAAACCACAATTCTTTTGCCATTGTGTATTGTAAGACCGACGTCATCAGCATATACAGCAATTATTTCCTCATCACGATTCCAACCACCCAGTTTTTGATCATGCAGAACTGCATATCCAACTTCAGGATGTCGTACTGCAACCCAGAATTTCATATCAGGTGGACTACCCATTCCAATTTCAATAAATTTCTCTTTGTCAACGCCATCATACAGACGTATTACAGCGTTTCCAAGAGGATTTGCATATACAATGTTATTTATTATTGTAAGTTGCCAATTTGTTGTATGCTCATTCTCAAATGAGCCACTATTTGCATTACTGTTCACTACATTGAATTTATCGTATGAAATATCAATTGCTTCCAGTTGAACAGAAGGATTTGATGGAATTTGTGCGTATACAGGAAGAATTTGAATTAAAAGCAAAAAAAATAAAACAATACTTGTTTGCACAAATTTGGCTGAAATTGGCTTTAATAAAAATCTAGTCAACAAATGGTTTGTCCCAATTCATTATAATTTTAGATACTTCTGGACGTATCATGTATTCAGAAGGAATCTGTCCTTCAAGTATCATAGTTCGTAATTTAGTACCACTTAGTTGTTCTTGAAATTCTGTTCCATGTGGACAGTTTCTTTCACTTGCAAAAGAAAGACATTTTTTACAATAAAAAAATGCCGGATAAAAGACTGGTTCTATCTGAAGATCAGGGTATTCATTGAATATTTTTTGTGCTGCAAATGGATCATAAAAAGTTCCAACACCAGCATGATCACGGCCTATTATTATATGGGTGCAACCAAAGTTTTTCCTCATTATTGCATGATGAATCGCTTCTCTTGGTCCTGCATATCTCATCTCTGTGTGAAGTGTTGCCAAAAAGCATCTGTTTTCAGGATAATAATGTTTGATCAATGTTTCATATGAGCTGACTATAACTTCATCAGTAAAATCGCCTGACTTTTTCTTTCCTATCAGCGGATTGATAAAAAGGCCATCATGTGTATTAAGAGATTCTTTTTGAAGCATTTCATGAGCAACGTGCGGTACGTTTCTTGTTTGAAAAGCAACAATTGTCTTCCAACCAGCTTTTTCAAAACTTGTCCTTGTTTCTGTTGGAGTTAGTCTATATTTTCGTATAGGAATTTCTTTTGGTCTTTTTACATAGTCAATTTTACCAGCCACAAGAACATCTAGCATTGTCATGGTCTTTGCCACTCCTGGATGTTTTGGATCGGTTGTTCCATAGACACCTTTTGCAGTCATAGTTTTGTCAAATGCATACACATCTTCTACATGTAAAATAGCAAAATCACTACCTTCTGGATTTTTCAAGAGGACATCACTAGCATCCTTCATTTTTGCAGCAGTCTGCTTGTCAACATCTAATACGATTGGTATTGTCCATGGAAGATCGTTTGACAATCTGCCTTTGTTAACTACACTTTCAAAGTCTTCTTGTAGTAAGAATCCTTCAAGTGGACTAAAAATGCCATCTGCTATGTTTTCTACATCGTTAGCAAGATCTGCATCAACGGAAACAGTAAATATTCCAGACAAATTTTTTGTTGTAAATCTGTTTACTAGTTTGCCACCATGCGGAGCAGCAATACCTTTGCCTTTTTCCAAAAGACTCACTTGTTACCGTGATCTGCGTGTAACCCGCATTCCTTTTCTGGATCGGTTTCCCACCACCAGCGACCTGCTCTTAGGTCTTCACCTGGTTTTATTGCACGTGTGCAAGGTTCACAGCCAATACTTGGATATCCTTTGTCATGCAGTTTGTTGTAAGGAATCTTGTTTGCTTTGATATAATCCCATACTTGTTCCCATTTCCATTCAATTATCGGGTTTACTTTGATCATGTTGTTGTGTTGTTCGTCCATTTCGATTCTTTTACCATCTGATCTGTTTTGTGTTTGATCAGCCCGTAATCCTGTTATCCATCCATCAAGAGTTACAAGCATTTTATTTAGTGGGTGAACCTTTCTTATTCCACAACAAAGTTTTCGGTTGCCTATACTTTGATAGAATAAGTTCATTCCATTTACTTGAACCATCTGTTCTACTTCATTCTGATCCGGAAACATGACTTCTATGTTTATGCTGTATCTATTTCGTATTTCATCCATCACGTCATATGTTTCCTGATTCAGTCTTCCCGTATCTAGTGTAAAGATTCTAGCTTTTGGATTTATCTTCATTAACATATCAATGACTACAACGTCTTCTGCACCAAAACTTGATGCAAATGCAACGTTAGGATGAAGATTGTCAAGTGTCCACTTTAGAATTTCTTGTGGAGTTTTTATAGTATTATTTAATTGATTGATTTGTTCGGCGGTAAATTTTCCCATAAAAAAACTGTGTCCAATATGGACATATAATTATTGCTAGGTCGATAAGGCATCATCCTAGAGTTATAAATAACTTTGAATTAAGAAACAAAATGAACGAAAATGTGGTTGTTGTTTTTCCTTCTTTGTATTCCCTCAATAAAATAGATTATCTTGTATCAAGCATATCTATGATCCTTAAAACAATGAAACTAGGTTTTAGTAAAATCCGTAAAAATGGTTCTGTAATAATAGTAGAAGCAGATGATCCAGTATTTGCCTCATCTGCAATAGCTTCACTTTTTGGAATAGAAAAAATCGCTATTGCTAAAGAAGTAGAAAATAGTTTTAATTCCATAGTCACTACAATAGTTACAGTTGGTGCTAATCTCCTTCTTAGAGGAGAGAGATTCTTTGTTAAAGTGGATGGTACGGGAACAGAATATGTACCAAAGGATGTAGAACTTGCAGCTACATCAGCATTAATAGAAAAGACCGTTAATTTTCAAACAAAACCTGGCACAGAATCAAGCTACGACAAAATCATTTATACGTATATTACAAAATCGCAGGCGTATGTGTGTGTTTTTATAGATAAAGGTGCAGGAGGTATTCCAAACAAATCACAAAACCAAAAAGTTCTTTGTTGCATATATGACGAGCTTTCAGTAATTGCATGTCTTCAAACTCTTAAGATGGGTTTTGATGTGAAAATTCTAGTTTGTTATAGTAATGAATCTGAACTTCTGAATACAGTAAAAATGTTAAACCAAATTCTACCTAAACTTTTACAAACCAATGTTGAATTACATTTTTGTAAACTTGACATGAAATCTACTGGTAGATCAATTTTACTTAAAACTGCAATAATAACAGCGATTCTTGTCTCTTTTGCAAAAAGAATCAGGATAGATAGAATATCGCTCGCAATTTCACCACTAATATTCCCTGCGTGGTTTATAGAATACAATGCAATGCGTGTATTTCAAAAGGGCATTATTCCTTGGTTTCCCCTTTCAGGAATAGATAACAGCATTTTTGACACAGCTAATGAAATTGGTTTAGAAAAACACGTATCTAAAATTGTGAATCTATGTAAAATAAAGTTCAAGAAAGATTTACCAAAGGACAAAATTAACAAAATTTCTCTAATCTCACTTCGTGATATAAAGACAATCACTATTACGTTAGGCCCAAAAAATATACATGATATAATCGACTCTTTAAAATCAAATCATTGAGAATTTAAACGGGAAAGGAGTTGATTTGAATCTGTGATAAAGTTAGGGCAATTTATCTATCCATGGGGAAATGGACATTATAGTAGGATGATGTCACTTGACAGAGTTCTGCCTGAACATGTTAAAGATGAGCTAGAAATGCATTATTCCAGCAAGGGAGAAGTATATCAAAAATTACTACAAAAATTTCCACAAAAGAAACAACAGATTCATGAAATTTTGATGCCGACTCCGATAGATGGTAAACATGGACCCAGTGTGACACTTTCTATGTTGAATCTTTTGTTACCAATTTCTGGAAATCCCCCACTTGTAATTCAAATTTCTGATTATCTAAAAAAGGAAGCGAACCTCTACAATTCACAAAAATTTGATTTGGTGATAAATGATGGGGATATGGGCTCCAATGTATTAGCTGAAAGGCGAGGCATCAAGTCAGTTTTTGTAACAAATCAATTTAGACCAAAACTTTGTAGATCACATTTTTTCTTTTATCCATCCTTGATTTACATATCAAGGCAGATTGCAAAAGCTACAAAGATAGTTGTGGCAGATTCGGCTCCTCCAAACACTATATGCGAGTATAATCTAAATTTTCCAGATAAAATAAAACAAAAGGTTGTATATGCTGGTCATTTTTCAAATATAGCATCAACAAATCATAAACCAAAAACNNGCTACAAAAGAATTTACTGGTAAAAAGTATGAAGAGGCTTTTCACTCAGAAGGAATGCAAAAACAAAAACGACTCGTTTCACATGCACAAAATGACTCCTCCTTAGATAAAG
This sequence comes from Nitrosopumilaceae archaeon, assembly GCA_013330055.1. Lineage (GTDB taxonomy): Archaea > Thermoproteota > Nitrososphaeria > Nitrososphaerales > Nitrosopumilaceae > UBA8516 > UBA8516 sp8516u. Next base: position 20,677 of record DUJB01000002.1, on the reverse strand, counting down.
TGAAAGGAAATGATGGTAAAACCTACTCTATTTCAGAAGCACTTGAATACAATCTAGATTGGATTCAGATCGATGTAGGATTTTTGTCAGAACAAGAAAAAGACACAGTTCTGAATTTATGTAAATACGCAGTCATAAACGGATCTCATACGGCAATGGGAGAAATTATTGGAACCAAAGCAAAACCGATCATAGGAATTCCTGTTTATGATGAACACACAAATCAGATAAGGTGGGCAGAAGAAAGGAAGCTTGGAATTCTTGCGAATAATACAAAACAGGTAATACAGGCTGTTTACAAGATACGAGACAATTATAATAAATATAAAGAACAACTCATAGAATTTTCTAGAAATTTCGATAGAAATGGAGCCCAGAACACTGCACAAATAATTGCAGAAATGCTTGAGAGTTAGAAAGAATTATAATTTTTCCATACAATGTAGCAGATCTGGTACGCGGCATTTTCGATGGGCGAACTGACCGCAAGGGATGACGACATAGACCGCGTACCAGAATTGACCAAAAGCTTTTATGGATAATTTTGATGAGTGGCGTCATTGACTGATTGTCCCGAATGTGCAGCTAAGCAGATAGTTACCGAGATGAAATTTGATTTGAATACGAAACACTTTATCTGTAAAAAATGTGGTCTGTATGCAACACGGGAACAAATAAGCGATATTAGAGATAGATTAAATCGTCGTGAGAAGACACGTGAGGATAAGCATGATGAGTACAGAGACTGGTGGCAATCAAGTAAAAAAGACAAACAGAGTTAATTATTGAGTGAAAGTAAATGGTAAAAGAACTTCCAAAATGGGCCCAAGATGAAATAAAAAATGCAAAGTTTGGAAAACCCGAACCACAAACCAGAACAGGTTACATTCTTGAGATATATGATGGAGACATGAAGATTGACGTTCAGTTGTATGAAGAAGTTGAGGATGGAAGACGCATTATTACTTTAGATTTACCAAAAAAAGTAAAACCGGTGGATCTGATGAAGGGTGTTGTGTATGAATTCACTTTTAATTCGATGAAGGCTCCTCTAAGCAAAAAACTTGTTGATCTTCTAAAAAAAGAAATGGAGATTGATATGGATGCCATATATCAGTTTGATCTGACTAATTTGGAATTAATGGATGTTGGTTCCGATACAGCAGATTCAACAGAATCTATAGAAGAATAGATTTAATTAATTAGAATAATTTTCTCTAGAAATTCATAATTTTTGTGATCTCATTTGTTTCCTAAAAGCTGCTCCTAAGATCGGATTTATCAGATATGGGATTGTGTGCTTTAACCATACAGCTCCTCTTACAAATGACGGTACGATTATCTCAAGTCTTGGTGAGGAAGATGCCTTTACTATCGTTTTTGCTACAGTTTTTGAACTAAGCGATGTTGACGAATATTTTGGTCTTGATTTGAATGAAGAATGATTAAAAAAATTAGTTCTAACCATAATAGGACTAACTACAGTAATACCTATACCAGTTCCTTTTAATTCGTGATACAAACCCTCTGAGAATCCAAGCATAGCAAATTTTGATGCGCAATACGATGCAATGCCTGGAAGGCCAAAACTTCCTGCAACTGAAGCTACGTTTACTATATGCCCAGTCTTTTGTTCTAACATTTTAGGCAGAAAAGCCTTGATAGCGTAGACCATTCCAAAATAATTAGTTTCCATCTGGGATTCTATTTCTTCTACTTTTAGCTCAAGTACAGAACCATAAATTGCAAACCCTGCATTATTAACTAGAACATCAATTTTACCAAATTTGTCTAGAACAGTTCTACTCATCTGTTCTACTTCTTGCCATTCAGAAACATCACATTGACATACTAGTACTTCGTTTCCATATTTTGTGAGATTTTTTGCAACAGACACTAGATTTTCTTTTCTTCTTGCAACAAGCACAACAGAACTTTTTCGTTTGGAAAATTCTATAGCTGATGCTTCACCAATTCCGCTAGATGCCCCTGTAATTACTACAACTTTATTACTAAAATCCATAAAGAAAAATATCGAGAATTGAAAATAAAGTGCTTTCTATGAAATTTCAGCTTTTTTTGAACGTGGATATACTATTTTCATCAAAAGTATCCAGCTTATAACAAGACTGACGTGATATGTAGCAATTCTCCATGCTATGACAATATTCCATTGTATGCTATCTTTGGTTGGTTCAAAAGTCAGACTGTTCAGGTTTCCAAGGTATGCCCATATACCAAATTCTGTGAGACCTGAACCACCTATTGTGACAGGTATATTTCCTAAGGCATTTGAGGCCATTGCTGCTAAAAGTGAATCAAAAAATCCTATAAAATAACCAGCTCCATTTGCGATTACCATAAATGAAATTCCATAAAACACCCAAGTAAATATAGAAAAGATCATGGATACTACAAATGCTTCTTTTGCCTTTTTGTTATGCAGACTCTGTCTACTCATCTCACAAACCTCTCGCATCCATTGATTAGTTTTATCTATGTATATTGAAGCACGTTCTTTACTTGCTTTAATTGCAGTTTTTTCTATCCAAGATGGAATTTGAAAAGTTTTCCTGTAAGAGAGAAAGAACAGACCGGACCAAATTGCCGTAACTGGTAGACTAATTGCAATAATCGCAATTCCTATCACATAAGCACCATTAAAAAACGCAAAGAATGCAGAAGCGAGAGCAAAAACTCCTGCCGCTAGAACCTCAGTAACGATTTCGATTATTGTGACCCAAGTTGCTTTTCCTGTTGGAATTCCTTTCTTTTTTAACCAAATTATTCTGACTAATTCACCACCAACAAAAGAGGGTGTGGTCGATGTAACAAATTCACTTCCTATTCTTACTGAAACTGTTTTCCATGGAACTTCAATGTGACCAAGAAATTTGTTTACCAGATAATTGAATTTTAAACCCTGCATTAGTAATTTGCCAACAATTGCCAATGCTGCACTCATAAAAGGAATAAGACCCACTGCAAAAAGCTCTTCAAGTTTTATGTTAAAAGTAAATGCAATTAAAATAAATGGTACAATACTAACTGGAATTGCTAAAAGTTTCCAATTCATTGCCTGCTTTAATTATGGATGGAAATATAAGCTCAACATGAAATATAGTCAGCAAAATGAAAACTATTTTTATTCTAGGTACCGCAGGAGCTGGAAAATCATTACTTGCATCCAGCCTCTTTGATTATTACACAACAAATGGTGCTTTTGTTGGAATGCTAAATTTAGATCCAGGGGTTGAAAATCTTCCATATACGTGTGATGCCGACGTTAGAGATTACGTAGATATTGTATCTATAATGAGACAATATGATTTGGGTCCAAATGGTGCTATAATAATGGCGAATGATCTCATTGCATCAAAAATAGACCAAATTCAAAATGATGTTGATAATGTGAATCCAGACTATCTTATTGTTGATACTCCTGGTCAAATAGAGCTTTTTGCATATAGAACCAGCGGCCCATTTTTTATGCAAAACTTTGTGTCTGAACAAAAAGTTGCCTTATTTCTGCACGACGGAGTGTTAGTAACTACACCAACTAATTTTGTTTCGATTGCACTTCTTGCTACGTCAATAAAACTAAGACTCAATTTATCGCATATCAATGTTTTAACAAAGACGGATCTTATTGAAGATAAGCTTAAGACAGTATTGAAATGGTCAACTGACGTAAAAAGCCTAGAAGATGCACTTGCAAAACAATCAGACGGTGAGAATTATACACTTGTAACTAATATTTTACGAGGTTTGAATATGGGTGGTTTTTCTCAAGGACTCATTCCAATTTCTAATGCAACTGGAGAAGGAATGGTAAACCTGGAAGCAGCATTAAGCAGAATTCTTAATTTGGGAGAGGAGATAGAAGATTAATTGGTTTCCAGTGTTGTTGTAAGGGCTCCGTCCTCTACTGCAAATTTGGGCCCTGGTTTTGATGTCTTTGGTCTAGCATTAGATGCGTATTACGATGAAGTGTATCTTGAGAAGAGTGATCACGGAATAAAAATTCAAAGTTTTGACACAATTCCTCTAGTTCCTGAAAAAAATTCTGCTGGATTAGTAGTAAAGGAAATGGCAAAAAAATTTGAGATAAAATCGGGTGTTGTTTTAAAAATCAAAAAAGGAGTTCCTGTTGGATTTGGGATGGGAAGTAGTGCTGCTTCTGCAGCTGCAGCATCAGTAGCATTTGATGCTTTGTTTAATCTCAATCTTGATTCAAATACACTTGTAAAATTTGCTGGGATAGGAGAAAGAGCTAGTGCTGGTTCTGTTCATTATGATAATGTTGCAGCCTCTACACTTGGCGGTTTTGTTATTGTTAGAACAGATCCTTTTGACGTCATAAAAATAGAACCCCCCAAGGAACTTGTACTTTGTGTTGCAATTCCTAAGATTGATATTCCAATGAAAAAAACCCAGGTTTCAAGAAGTGTCTTACCAAAACAAGTTAAACTTTCAGATTCTGTTCGTAATCTATCTAATGCCGCTGCAATTGTTGCTGGATTTATGAAAAAAGATGTAGAACTAATTGGAAGTTCTATTAAAGATATTATCATAGAACCTGCAAGGCAGCATCTCATACCAGGATTTAATCAAGTAAAGGAAAACGCACTTCATGCTGGAGCATTAGGTGTTACAATAAGTGGAGCAGGTCCATCCATCATAGCTTTTACTTCAAGATCATCCAATCCTAAAAAGATCTGTAGCGCTATGGAAAAAGGATTCATGTCTGCAAAAACAAAATGCAGCACTGTTATTTGTAGACCAAGCAAGGGTGCAATTAAAGTATAGTTTTATTTTTTTTCTAAAAATGCTCTCATTCTTTCTTCTCTATCTTTTGTTGAGAAACATAAAGACCAAGAATAAATTTCAAGTTTTAAACCAGTATCAAGGTTTGCATCAACTCCCCGATTGACAAGCATTTTTGATTTACCAATTGCAAAACTACTATTTTTTGTTATGTTTTTTGCGTATACTTTAGCTTCCGAAATTAAATTTTCTATTGAAAATATCTTATTTATTAATCCCATAGAAAGAGCTTCTTCAGCCACAATTTTCCGTCCTGTAAAGATCAAGTCTTTTGCTCTTGCAGGACCTATAATTCGTAATAGTCTTTGTGTGCCACCCCACCCAGGACATATTCCTATTGTAACTTCTGGTTGTCCAAGTTGTGCGTTTGAGGAAGCAAATCTAATGTCACATGCAAGAGCAAGTTCGCATCCACCACCAAGTGCATAGCCGTTTATTGCTGCTATAACAGGTTTTTCAATGCTCTCTATTTTGTTTAGTACTTCATGTCCTCGTAAGGCATATTTTTCTGCTTCAACTGATCCAATTTTACTCATATATTCAATATCAGCACCAGCAGAGAATGCCTTTTGCCCCGCACCGGTAATTATGATCACTTTGGATGTNNAGCATTAAGTTTGTCAGGCCTGTTAATTGTGATTAAGGTTATCTCCCCATCTTTTTCTACTTGAAGATATTGTGACATTGAATGAAACTCTATATTCTGGAAATTAAACTTTACAAAACTTACATTGTGAACGAAACTGAGTTATATTACACAATTTACAAAGGAGCTACTTGACAGATCTGGGTTTGTTTTTTGCTGCTTTTGCAGCTATAAGTTGGGGAACTTTTTTTGTTCCAGTAAGAAAAGTTGGTATTAAAAATATTTGGCAGTTACAAGGTGCTACTTCAATAGGTGTATTACTTTTTGCTATCCCTGTAGGATATTTTTGGGGTTTTGAGATTCAGCTAGGCGGCCTTGTGGGTGGTGTCATATGGACAATAGCAAATTTACTTGCCCTTTATTCTGTAAGATTAATTGGTCTTGCAAGAACATCTCCACTTCTTGCTGGGTCTAGCATTATTTCATCATTTGTATGGGGAACTGCATTTTTTAATGAAACTTTTGATTCTTTAATTCTTGCATTAACTGCAATAGGATTACTATTGGTCGGATTGCAACTTGTTGTAAATGGAGAAAAAGGCTCTTACATACAAAAAAGAGGATATTTTGTAGCTATTGCGTCTGGTTTGATAGGAGGTACTTACATTATTCCTATGCAAGTAACACAAACTCTTCAGTCTGGGTTTTTTTCGTCAAGCCTTTCAATTTTTGTAATTGGCATACCAATGTTTTTACTTGCAAGAAAATTCATTAAAAGGGAAACAATTGCAGGAATAATTTCTGGAAGTCTTTTTAATCTTGGTAGTTTTTCCGTTTTAATTGCTGTAGGTCTAATAGGTATAACAATAGCATTCCCAATAGCCCAGACTGCTACCCTTTTTGCTGTATCATGGGGAATGTTTTATTTTAAAGAAGTAATTAGGAGACAGGGGATCGTACGTATCTCTATAGGAGCTCTAGTAATATTGGGTGGTGCTATACTTCTTGCTATTGCTTAATCAAGCAATTTATTTAGCTTAGAAGGAAACATCTGAATTGAAAAAAGCAGTATTGATTTTCAGTGGCGGTTTGGATTCTGTTTGTACAGCTGCCTACCTACAACCAAAATACGAACTCTATGGAATTACNNTCAACATACAATTCATGAAAGAGCTTTATGCAAAGACAAATGCTCTTACTAACTCAAAAATAGATATTCCACAAAGATTTGATTATACCATAGTTGTACCTATACGAAATGCAGTTTTTCTTTCAATTGCCTCCGCATGGGCCTTTGCTATGGGTGCTACACTGGTTATTTATGGGGCACATAAAGGGGATAAACAATATCCAGATTGTAGACCTGAATTTTCTAAGAAGATTGAGAAAGCTTTCAACTCTGGTGAGATTGATGGGATCCGATTGGGTTTAAGAAAAAAGATTACTATTTGGAGTCCATATAGAATTGGATTTTCAAAAAGTGATCTGTTAAAAATGGGATACAAAAGACTTGGGGATAAGCTCTTTGATACATGGAGTTGTTATTCAAACACAAAGATTCATTGTGGAAGATGTGAATCTTGTAATAACAGAAAGTATGCTTTTGCTAAAGCGAGAATAATCGATAAAACTGTTTATAAGATCTAGTTAGATGTTTTTTAAGATAGGTTTTTTGAAAATAAGTGTTCGAATTGGTATGTAATAGACAAGGAAAACTCCGCCAGATATCGCCCAGAATATCCAATTAGTCATTTGTTCTTTAAAACCTACTTCTGTAAAGTAATTAACCGAATTCATAGCAATGCCTACTGAAACTCCAACAACGATAAAGAATTCTATAGCATACCATAAGAATTTGGGAAATGATTCTTTTGGTACATGTACATTATTATGGACGCCCATATTTGTCGTGATTTAGATGCTATTATTTAATTTTATGAAGGATCAGATTATTCTTGTCTCAGAACTATTGTTATGAATAAGTGCAATTATGTCTGTTCTGGCTTCCTTTTTTTCATAAATTCCTCTATATGTGATCGAAGTTACTTTTGCATCGTTTCTAACTCCACGCATCCTCATACAGAGGTGTTCACCTTCTGCTATCACTATTACTCCTTTTACTCCCTCTGAGTATAATTCATCAGCAATGTTTTTCGTTATTCTTTCTTGGATTTGAAGTCTTGTTGTATATTTTTCTACCAATCGCACTAATTTTGAAATTCCAAAAACTTTACCATTTGGAGAATAGGCAATTGCAATTTTCCCAAAGAAAGGCAATATGTGATGTTCGCACATGGAATAGAATTGTATGTCCTTTGCTATTACAACATCAGAATTTTCAGAAAACTTGACAGATAATTCAGACTCTGCTTCGTAACCTTTGAAGATCTCTTCATACATATTAGCAATTCTATCTGGAGTATCAACAAGTCCTTCTCGATAAGGATCTTCTCCTATCTCTGCAATCAACTCTCTTATTAGTCGCTTAACTCTATTTTTGTCCATTATGGTGCACCTATCAATTTGTGAAGTTGTGGAACTATACGAACTTCTTTATAAAAAGGATAAACATAATCATAGAAATTGAAAAGCTGTTTCAAACTCGGTTCTGCAATACCATAGCTTGGCTGTATTATAAATCCTGCAATTTGTGATTCTGAAATAATATTAAAAACCTTCTCAATTAGCTGTTTGAATGGCGCAAGCTCAGTTTTTGAGTTAATAACAATTTTGATGTAGGTAGTTTTATTAGAATTTATAGCAAAGGTAAGACATTGTAATTCATTTTCTAAAAGCTTAGAATAATGTTGAAGATCTACAAACTCTGAATCTTGTGTCTTGAATTCAATCTTAATGTAATCAAAATATGGAAGTATTTCAGCAAATTTTTTCGAATCATAACAAGAGGATTCAATATAGGTCGGGATATTTTTTGTTTTGACAAATTTTGCCATTTCTAATACTGCATTTGATTGTACGAGTGGATCACCACCTGTAAAATTTACTTTGTAAGTGTTTTTTTCTAGTTTTTTTTCTATGAGTTTACAAGCTTCTTCAAGACTGTATTCATTTCCAGAATCTAATGGTAGAGAGTCTTTTGTATCACAATAAAAACATTTGAAAGGACAGCCTGCAAGTCTCACAAAAAGTGTTTTTGTTCCATACAGTATTCCTTCTCCTTCCACAGAAGTAAATATCTCAAATAGTCTTACATTCAAGCAAATGATCTTTGATTTTTCAATATTTATTCAATTGGATTAATAATGATCTAATTAGGTTGTAATTTCCTCTGTTTTTTTAACAAATAGTCCTGAAATGAATATTACAACGCCAAGGATTCCAATAAGACTTCCTACAAATTCTATTGTTTCTTTGATATCGATTTGTGTTGGAGCCAGCAAAACGGCAAGTATTGCGCCAACTATAATCATCGGAATTCCTATACCGACAGAGATTTGTTTAGAAGCCATGCGGATTGTAGCTATGAAAAACGTATATGAAGTTTTTGTAAGCTTTGGTTAGAATAAAAATGATTTCTATTAATATCAGTACGTGCTAAGTTGTTATTTTTTGTATCATAAGAATAATTTTATCAATCTCGTTTAATGTACTCATTGCTTTTTCTGGAGATTTATCAATTTGGAGTTTGGCATTTTCAAGAAGGGAAAACCCACGTTTAACCCACTTTATAGCAATCTCATTATCAGTTACTATTTCAGAAAGATTGTTTAGTTTTTCCTCAAGGGTTAGAATTTTTGCTTTTATTCTATCTAATTTTGAATCAGTATTTTTTGTTATTTTATTTGTAAAGTCTGTTCTCTCGGGCGAACTTGACGTATCAGTTGTCATTGAAGTTTGTACTTTTAAACTGTTAAAAATTTCATTTATTNNGAATCATCATCTTGTAAGTTTTTATTCAAATCTTCAACTTTTAACTCAAATTGATGGGTAATAGCATTTAATCTATTAATCGTTGATGTGCTGAGTTTTTCTTTAAATGGATTGATTACTTTTGTTTGTTTTACTATCTGGCTTGGATCAGAAATTTTGTAAAGCTTTTCCTTAGCAATTTGCAGATTATCTATAATGTCTTGCGACAATTCGAGATCTTCTGCTTGAGTAATTAATTTGTCAAGATTTTCAATTTGTTTTGCGGCAAAAGCCTTAGCTCTATCTGATGTTCTTTGTTTTGCTACTTCGGAAATGGAATTATACGCACCAATTATAAACTGTTTTGCAACTCCTAATGTCTTGTTCACCTCATCTATGTTACCTGCATCCAAATTTTGCTTTGCAATTTGAATTAGATTATCAAATTCTACGAAATCAATTTCAATGTTGTTCTTAGTTGCTAATGCCTTGAGTCTGTTTGCATCATTTTCTATTCTAATAATTGTAGTTTCTAATCTAGGTTCATCAGTTTGAGTAGAGGATGACATATGATCACTTGCTTCCTTAAACAATTTCATTGCAGAGAGAAAGTGTTGTTTTGCAGTAGCAACATCAGCATTTAAAACCGATTTTTCGAGTTCATCTGTCTCTGCAGAGGCTTGTTCATAGATTTTGCTAATTTCGTTTGGTACTATTTCAAGTTGAGATAATCTGATCTTTATGTTATCTCTTGCTTGATTTGCGATTCTAAGTAATGAATCAAGTTGTGCATCAGCGTAAGCCTGCATTGGAATGGTGAGTATCATACTTCCAACTAATGTAAATAGAATAAATGCTAATAGTTTCATTCTTGGTTTTCCTCCAAAGTTTTTCGTAATTTTATGAGGTTCTGTTGATCTATTTTTTCTATTTCTATAATCCCTTCCCTTTCAAGACGTTTTACTGCACGCCATGTAGTAGTACGCGGAAGAAGGAATTTTTTTCGTAATTCGCTTTCATAAACTTGGCCACCATTTTCTGAAATATATGATATCATGTCTTTGTCTTCCTGACGTAATTCTGGTTTAAGTCTAAAAATTGTTTCTTTGTTGNNTTATTATTGCTCCTGCTACTGTACCAATGGTAGCTGCAGTCGTTACAATAGTACCGCCTAAAGAAGACAGAGGATTATTATCTGGTTTTGATTCATTATTTGAAAGCGCTATCTTTTGCTCTTGAATAGCAAGGTTTTTTGCTTCATTAGCCAAGATCTCTGCATTTGAGAATTTGTTCTCATTAAATGCAGAAATGGCCTCTTCAAGTTTTGAAGATGCAAGTGGTGTTTTAATTTCCTCTGCATTAATATTATCAATTAAATCTCGAGCTTTTTCTATTGCAAGAGTTGCAGTCTGTGTAGTTCCTAAAACTCCAAAGATATAATTAATTTCTGCAGATCCATCAGGGAGTAAAATGAGTGATTGTTCATCTACAACTTGCATGTTAAGCGGAAATGCATTCATGCCTACAATGACAGTATTTTTGGGTAAGAGCACAGAGTAATCAGATGATGAATCAATAGAAAATGACCATATCTTTCCATTTTTTGTAACCAGATCTGCTGTATCATAATCGATTTTTACTTGAGAAGCGCCTAAGGTTTCAATAATTACGTTGTTTCCATCAATTTGACTAGAAAGTAAGAGGTCGTTTTCGTCCTGTGCCACTAGGTTATCAATATTTTTTCCAAAAAGTTTCATTGTAAAGTCGGGTTGTAAAGGATCTATTTCAGTAGAATAGAAGACATGCGTAGTACCATCTGTATCAATTGTGAAATCTAGAACTTTTGATACCCCAAAGGTATTTTGCGGTATAGATGCTAAGGTGACTAGCACAAAACATACTGCTATCAAAGGAGCTCTTACCATTATTATCAGGATATTAGTAATCCTTACAAAAATCATTCCTTCTTGTCTTGCATACTCTGCCTGGGCTAACTCGAGTCTTTGTTCCATTTTTTAATACCTTAGGTTCATTGCTTGTACGAGACTCTGGAACTTTTGAAATTCCTGAAAGAATTTGATGCCCTTCTCGGTTATCACAAAGAGACGATTTCTATTATCTTTCATTGAATCCACCAAACCTGCTTCTATTAGCTTTTGGCACTTGTCAAGCACTGCATAATGTGACAGGTTTGCTCTTCTAGATATGGCAGACACAATTACCCCCTGTGTACCACCATCCATGGTCACACCCAAAATATCGGCAATTATGCCCATTTCTGATCTGTATTGTTGTTTTGACATGCCATTGTATGGAATGGATGTATTATGAGGGACACCTTGAAACACCATAGCGGAACGCCTAGCGGAACGGCTGTTTTAGTGTATGAAATGGGTAAAATGTTGCAAATTACGAAGCGGGGGAAAGGAGATCTAGGTATGAATTTTCTCGTATGTAGGAAGAGTAATAGTATAAAATGCCAGTTTCCTGACTCTTTTTTTCTCTTATTAAGATGTGGAGGCCTAACCGATTGACCTCCCTTATTACGGAATTAAAACCCGACGCACCAAACGACTCTGACCTTTTTGGGTAGCCAGCCCACATGCAAAGAGATTACCGAAGTTAATGAAATATTGGATCGTCTAGATTAAACAAAAGTATGTATGATTAGTGTGCTAACATAAGCTACGGCAGCGCTGGCCGGTATAGTTATTATCCAAGCCCAGATGATTCTCTTCCCAATTCCCCATCTTACCGCAGAAATACGTTTTACTGCTCCTGCCCCCATAATTGCCCCTGAAATTGCATGGGTTGTGCTTGCAGGAATTCCAAAATGAGCAAGAACCGCAAGGATCGACGCACCACCTGTTTCTGCTGCAAAACCTTGGTATGGTTTTAATTGTGTTATTTTTACTGCCATTGTTTTTACAATTCGCCAGCCACCAAAAAATGTTCCAAGACTAATTGCAAGTGCTGCCATAAAAATAACATAGAATGGTACTTCAAAGTTAGTAATCACGCCTTCTGTTAGTAAAATTAATGCAATTATTCCCATGGTCTTTTGACCATCATTTGCTCCATGAGTTAGTGAGAAGTAGGTTGACGAAATAAGCTGCAACCTGCCAAAGACAGAATTTACCTTACTTGGTCTCTTTCTAGCAAATAAAGTGATGAGGAGGGTTGCTAGTAGAAATGCAGTAACAAGACCAACTACTGGCGATACTATAATACCAATGACAGTTTTCTCTAATCCGCCGATAATCACTGCGTGCATGCCAGCACCAGCTATGCCTGCACCTAATACACCTCCTACCAAAGCATGGCTACTTGAGGATGGTAGACCCAATAACCATGTAATTAGGTTCCAAGTAATTGCACCAACTAGTGCTCCAATAATTATGTAAACTGTTACAAAGTCTGGGTTGATAATTCCTTTTCCTATCGTAGTTGCAACAGCAACTCCAAAAATAAAAGGTCCAACAAAGTTTGCAGCTGCCGCAAGAGTGACTGCTTGAAGTGGTCTCAATATCCTTGTACCTACCACAGTTGCAATGGAATTTGCAGCATCATGAAAACCATTTATAAAATCAAAAAATAAAGCTACGAGAATTGCTCCAATTGCGAGTTCATACATGATAAAAACCTAAGTGTATTTTAGAACAATGTCTTCAATAGAGTCTGCAACATCTTGACACCTATCAGAAGTAGTTTCTAATGCATCATAGATCTCTTTCATTTTAATTATTGTAACTACATCTTTTGTATCAAATAATTCACCTACCGCTTTACGATGAATTTCATCAACTCGGTGCTCTGATTCACTGACGTTTCTGCAATGATCAATTATAGATTTGTCTGCCTTTACATTGTTTAATCGGGTAATCATAAAATTAACTTCTTTTGTCGCTACTGTGAGTTCCTTAGCCATATCAAACATGTAAGGTGGAGATGTTTTTATTCTAAAGTTGATAATCCTGCCAGATATTCCTTCTATGTAGTCTATAATATCATCTGTCTTTGATGCAATTCTTGAAATGTCTTCTCTGTCTAATGGGGTGATGAAAGTTTTGTTTAACTCTTCAAAAACAGAGTGTGTTAGTTCGTCTGCTTCTCTTTCTAATCTTCTGATCTTTGCATGATTTTCCTCTAATTTATCAAAGTTTGCGAATAAATCAGCAAGTAGATTTGATACTTCTTCTGCTTTGCAAGCAAGATTATTTAAGATTCCAAGAATTTCTTTTTCATTAGACTTTAACCATGACATCCACTGAGGCATAGTTTGTGTCAAATTTACATAGTTAAATCTCTGTTCTATATACGACATGTGAACTATATAGTTCGCTCAATACCTAAAAATCATCAAATCTAAAACAAAACTACAATACAAAGTCAATCTTGTAATATGCAAGAAAAAATGTCTTCCCTAACCAAAGGTCAAAGAACCATAGTTGCTGGTTCGTTCCTTGGNNTATGCCACTTATAGCATCACGCTTATCATGAGACCGCTCGGAGCAGCAATTTTTGGAATTTATGGTGACAAGTTCGGAAGAAAAAAATCTATGATTATTACGATTTTGGGATTTTCTATTGCTACTTTTGTTACAGGGCTTTTGCCAACTTATGCTATGGTTGGTGGACTAGCGCCAATCCTTCTGATCTTGACAAGAATGATTCAAGGAATTTTTGCAGGTGGAGAGTGGGGCAGTGGAGCTGTAATAACAATGGAAAGTGTACCAAAGCAAAAGCGAGGACTCTTGTCTGGTTTCTTACAAAGTGGTTTTTCTTTTGGTTTTGTGTTGGCATCCATTGGATTCCAGATAATAACTGTAATCTTTGTGGGAGAAGCATTTATGGAATGGGGCTGGAGAGTGCTTTTCTTTACAGGCATTATTCCTGGTTTCATAGCTCTTTTTATTAGATTTAGAATGGATGAATCAGCTCTTTGGCTTGAAAAACAACAAACGCATAAGCTGGAAAAGACACCGCTCCGAAAAATTGTTTTTGGCAAGCAACACAGAAAAGCATTTTTTCTTTGCGTTTTTGTGATGACTGGTCTTGTCTATATGTACCATGGTTCAGTAGGATTTTTACCCACTTTTCTACAGCAGTTTGGGGATATAGAAAGAACAGATCTCGCACCGATAATGATTTTTGCAACACTTTCTTCATGGCTTGGAATGATCTTTACTGGTTGGCTTAGTCAAAGAGTAGGACGAAAAAAGTCTATGATCTTCTTTGCAATAGCATCAATTATTTTGGTAATTCCAATTGCTTACGGAATTCTTGGAGAAGATATATCGCATATGATCCTTTTTGTAGCGATTTACGTCTTTGTTGTTTCTACAGCTTCTGGACCCATACCTGCCTTTTTTTCAGAAAGGTTTCCAACTGAGGTTAGGAATAGTGCTGCAGGTTTTGCTTACAATGGCGGTCTAATAGTTGGTTCATGGTCTCCTCTAATTGCATTAAGCTTGATCTCTTTGGTCCAAAGTGAGTTTATTCCATTGGCTTTAGGCGTGAATATAATTTTTGGTGCAGTAATTTTGCTTATAGGCACTCTCCTTAATCCAGAAACAAAAGATCGTGATCTTTCGTAGAACGTTACATTAAGAACAAGGTATATTTATCGAATCTAAAATTGGCATTTCATCTTGAAAAACAAGAATCATAAAATTGATTTAATTCCGATCGTTGAAGATATTTTGTCGATAGATCCAGGAATGAGATTTGCTGCAATTATAGATCTGAAAGGAAATATTTCAGAGTCGATAATGAAAGAGGGTAAGACATCATTAAAATCTCAAAAGGAAGAAGAGTATTTTTGCAAACAAGTCGCATTAAGAAGGAAGATACGAAATGAGTTTAATAAAAGTCTAGGAAAAGTAGATTATGTTCATATTGAGCGTGAAAAGGTTACCCAGATTGTTGTGTATCCTAAACGAAAAACAGTTTATGTTACAATAGAACCAAATATGGATATAATAAAAAAGTTAAAAATTGTAAAACTCATTAAAGAAAAAACTGCGCAATTATAAAATAAAGAAAAAGTAAGGGGAAAATTAGTTTTTGGTTTGTACGGCCTGTTTTATTCAGTAGTAGATTCCGCTGGTTGTGGAGAACCTTCTCCAATTACTTCAGCGGTAGCAAATCGTCCCCCAACTTGGGTGACTTTTACTTTTGTATTCTGCCCTACTTGTCCGCCTTTGACAAATATCACAAAACCATCTACTCTTGCGATACCGTCTCCTTTTCTACTAATTTCCGTTATAGATACATCATATTCTTTTCCGGTTTCTACTGGTTTTGGCCTGTCATCAAATCGTCTANNGTTATCAGAGCCTTCCCCAAAACCGCCTTCGTTATAGCTCATCGTTGCACCTCCTTTCTGCTCTACCTTAAGCCATAACCCTATAAAATCTGATCAGCAGATTAATTTAACAATCTGGGAAGTTTAGTTATAATTTAATAGTAAAATTAACAATTTTAGTTTAAAATTATGTCAACTCTATATCTATTATCTTTTTATATATTGCAAATTACATTATTTTATATAATATGTTCGAAAAGTTCAAAAAAAACCTAGAAAAGTTTAGAGAACTTTCGCCTGAGAGAAGTCAAGATGATGCGGGTAATGTCATGACAGAAAAGATCGTTCCTGTTGAGTCAATACCTAACATTGAACAAATAAAAATACCCGAACGTGTTGAACAAGTCAGTATGAGTCAGTCAGGTGATGACATAGGTATAAAATTGCTCATGGATAAACGAGCCAAACTTGAAGAGGCAATAGATTATGTTGGATTAATGATAAAAAATCTAAAAGATAAACGTACCAAACTTGAAAAAAATATTGAAGATGAATCAGTCGATATTAAAAATCTGAAGGAAAAGTTGAACAAAGTAACTCAATACATCGATGAGGAAAAACAGGGGATCAAGAACCTATCTCAGAAGAGGTCAGATGTAGAAAAGGAGGCAGATGATGTAGCCATAATAATTAATAATTTACGTGAAAAACTCACATCAATTGATCACATAGTAGATGAAGAAGGCAATAAGATAAAGAACTTTAAAGAATCCAAATCAAAGATGGAAAGCACATTTAGTTAAAAAGTAAAACCTTCCTTTAGGATTGCATTAAGATTTTCTTTTATTTCATCGTCATCAGATATAGAATTCAAATCACGTATTAAAACTTCAGTTGCTAGACATTGATTCTTTGTAAATTGATAATAGCATTCTAATCTTTCTTGATATGTTTTTGATTTATGAAAAGTTACCCAAAAATTTTCAGATGCATGTTGGACATAAAGCAAAAACTTGTGTATTACATCTTTTACTTTTTGAGAGGAATTATCTTTAGTTAAACCTATCAGCATCTGTTCTAGCTTACTTTCTAAGTTTGATTCGTAAATCATTTGATAAAGGTCGATTTCTCTTGTTATGCATTTCCTGTGCACTACATTCATAAAAATGTTCATTCAATAAATTACAAGAAAACCCAGATTATCATATAGTTTCTTTATATTATCTAAAAAATATCATATTTCAATAATTTTCTTTGAGTAAAACTTAAATAATTTTATCACGTATTATTTGTCCCTATCAAAGGAACATCCTCCCAAGATAGGAGTCATGCAGTCAAAAGCATGCGGTCAAGGAAAAATCCTTCCGCAGAAGATGAAGCTACTATGGGATGAAAAACTCCCAAGAATTGTTGACAAAGGTCAACATGGGCTTTTGGATCCATTGGATCCCATCAAAAGCTTTGGCGTGTTACTACAACACGCTCTGCATGATGATATTTTTCCCCTTCAAAAATACAAATTTATCAAATTAAAATCAACAAAACTGTAGAAATCATTCAAATGTATCATACAATATCTGCCAGCGTGTAATTATCCAAAGTAATGTCATTATCACCTAGCAGAAAATGGATTTGGTATCTTCTTCCATCGCAGATAACAGCAGAGGGTTTACGTACAGTTATCCCATTGTATGTAATATTTCTTGGAGGAGACATAAGTGAAGTTTCGTTAGTAGCTGCACTTCATTATGGTGCAGCTGCATTTGGTTCCTTATTTTGGGGCAAAGTAATAGATAGATTTCATGTAAGACGAGCGGTTCTTCTTGTTTCATTTTTTTTTATAATACTTTGTTGTATTTGGTTATACTTTACAAGAAATCTTACCATGCTTTTTATTATTTCACCAATAATTGGATTCTTCTTAGTGGGAAAGAATCCGGTAACACATTTACTGGTAATGGAATCAGCTCCTAAAAATCAATGGAGTTGGTTATTTGCAAGAACTTCAATAATTGCAACTTTTGGAATGTTATGTGCTATGATAATTGGTACAATCTGGAGTGTGTATTTCGATTTGAGCCCATATTTTTTGATTTGTGCCATATCGACTGGTTTTGCCTTAGTATTTACCACAACCATTAAGGAATCACGTTTCCATCTAGAGCGAAGTAGTATTGCTCATTCAATACATGGGTTAAGCTATAGTTTTACTCACTTTCATCTCATATTTCCTAGGATTTTGGAATTGTATGATTATAAGCACATAATTTCAATTTTCAAAGGAAAAGTTTCACATGAAATAGGAATCTTGTTTTTAGCAAACTTTCTTTTCTATTTTGGAAGTAATATCTATTTTACAGCTTATACACCATTTCTAAAACATTTCAGCTTTACAGATTCAACTGTTTTTTTGATTTATGCAATTCAAACATCTACAATGATTGCAATTTTTTTCTTTGCACCTAGATTGATATCTAAATTAGGAGAGGACCGTGCCATATTGATCTCATATGCACCAAGAATAATTGCTGTTCTTATTGCAGGGTTGGTTCTCCCCATCATGTTAGGAACTGGCATTTTTGTAGTGTCAATTATTTCAGTATGTTTAATGGTAGTAGCGTTTTCCATTTTTAGTATAGCGAGTTCTGTTATTTTTTTTAAAAGTATTCCGCAGGGTTTTGAAGGAAAATATCTTGGAGTGAACAGTTCAATCACAGGAATTGGTGTATTTGCTGGAGCTATAGTGACAGGAGAGCTTACAAATTTGCTTGGATATACAAATTTGTTTTTGATTGCTGCTATTATTTTAGCGCTGTCATTTATTTTATTTAGAGGATACCTACGTTATAGATTATCACGTAGTGTAGTCTAGATGTAGCGTGCTGAAGTCGATTGACCAGAAGGCATAGAGGGTAACTTGTCGTTTATTGCTGCTTCTGCCACTGCGGCTGCTTCTTGGAGAATCTTTTCTGATTCCTCATTTGTTGATTCGGAATCTATTCCAAAGTCTCCATTGTGGAAGGTGTCTGTCATAAGACCGTTCAACATCTCTGTCATACCACTAAGTTCTTGGTCTGCCTCTGGCATGAATCTGACTAGTGATGATCTTAAACTCTTCATCAGGCCTATGGTTGGCATTATAGTTATTACAGTATCTCCAAGATCATGGAATGTTGTTAATCTAAGTTCGATTTGTTCTAAAGCCATTCTTGCGTTGCTTAAGAGTTTGGTAACTTTACGAACTTCCGCAAGTTCCTTTGATAAAACTCTACTTGCTGTTGTATCGTGTTGTTGTGTTGCAGTAACAATCCTTTTGAAAAGTTTTTCATCTTTCTGTTTTAGTTTTATTACCATCCCATCTAATTTAGAAATCTGAGTCTGCAGTTTTTTTACTGCTGTCTCTAATCGTGGTTTTAATGGACCTTTTGGATGTAGTGCATCATTGAATCGTTCACCAATGCTAGGTGTCTGTGGTTTGGTCCAACTTTTAACGAAACCTGTCATGCTAAGCAGTCAAAAAATTGGTTATTAATTCAAGGTGTGAAATGAGGTTCACTGTACGCTAAATTTAGCTAACAAACNNCAATCAATCCTCAGACCAGAGATTAGTTCGTCAGTTGTATACTATTTCTCTGCGGATGGATTTTCTTTATGTGAATTTCCAGTGCACTAGTTGACTGCTGAAACTCACAGCAAAGTGGACATTTTTCCATTTTATTTAATGCCTGTGAATTGAAAAAATTGTATTTAAGTATTTGCTTTAACACCTTTAAGGAAAAATTTGTTTAATTTTATTTTCTAAATCGTTTGAATGTTTTTAGTAATATGGATCAACAAATTAAGGTTGTCTCATTGTAATCAAAAAAGCTTTTTTCAGAAAAATGTATTACATAATAAAATAAATTTTGAAGACCAATTAAGAATCAAATTAATAAATCTGAAGAATGGGTTCTAGAGATAATTAAATAATTAAAATAATCTTAATAAAATTCTATATTAATTAAAAAATTTATATTATAACCACAAATTTATTAAAAATATAGAATTAACGGTAATAGTTAAATCTTTTTATTGTCCTACGATCGAAACTTTTATTAGATATAAGATGACGCGTGAAACTTTTAGTTCTGGTGGCGGTCGTTGTCCACGTTGTGGAAAAGGTCCAATGGTGACTGACAGCACAACTGGAGAGATGTTTTGTGGAAATTGCGGTTTTGTCCTCACTGAAAGAGTAGAAGAATCAGGTCCTGAATGGAGATCATTTTCAAAAGAAGAACATGAGGACCGAAGTAGAACTGGAACTCCCACCTCACTTGCAATGCATGATATGGGGCTTGCAACTATTATTGGTCCAGCAGATAAGGATGCATCTGGAAAACCGCTCTCTGCTTCTATGAAAAGTACTATAGAACGTCTTAGAACTTGGGATAGTAGAAGCCAAGTTCATGAACCGGTAGACAGAAACTTCAGACAGGCCTTTAGCGAGCTTGATAGATTAAAAGATAAACTAGCTCTTTCGGATGCAGTTATTGAAAAAACAGCATACATTTACAGAAAAGCCTTAGATAAAGGTCTAGTAAGGGGAAGATCAATTCCTGGACTTGTTGCAGCTGCATTGTATGCTGCGTGTAGAGATACTGAAACACCACGAACTTTGACTGATGTTGCAAATGGAATTAATATTAAAAGAAAAGATGTTGCAAGATGCTATAGATTACTTCTAAGGGAACTTGATCTGAAGATGCCTGTTGTGGATCCAATAAAATGCGTAGCAAGAATTGCAAGTAAAGCTGGATTAAGTGAAAAAACAAAAAGAAGAGCACTACTAATTCTAAAAGATGCTGCCGAAATTGAAATTTCAGCAGGAAAAGATCCTATGGGACTTGCAGCAGCTGCATTGTATCTTTCTTGTGTGATGAATGGAGAAAACAAGACACAAAAAGATGTTGCACAGGCAGCAGGAGTAACCGAAGTGACTATAAGAAACAGATACAAGGGGTTGAAGGAATCCCTAAAACTATAATTTTTTTAAAAATAAAATTATTTTTATTTTCATGAAAAAAATAATATACGTTGCAGCTATAGTT
>DUJB01000072.1:3783-11429 GCA_013330055.1 Nitrosopumilaceae archaeon | reverse complement strand
CTGTGTTACAATATCATATGGATTTTTAGAGTGCAATCGTTTCAATGCAGTTTCAACTATTTGGTTTTTCAAATCTACTGGATTTTGTGGCATACTACTACTAACAGAAGCCTTTAGACCAAATCCTCGTAAGACTCCCAATGCTGTTGTGGTTCCACCTGGAATACTCTCTCCTATTATTAGACAATCAGTAGAAGAACCAAGAGATCGTCCTATTATTCTCCCATATTCAACTGCTTTTCTGGTAAGTTCTGATTCAAGTGCTGATTCCTCTGCTATATTTTTTCCTGGTTCCAAACCAAGCTCAATGTATGGAAGTTTTGGAAAAATTTTACTTCCTGCATTAATAACAAAGCATGGTGTGCTTGCAGCCTCAAGTGCAACTTTTGTAAGAATAGCAGGTGTGGGCTTTCCATCAGGTGTCATAGGAATGGCGTCTATGCTTTTACAGTACCCATAATGAAGAAACTCAGCGTCTGCTGCAGATGTGAATTTTAGTAGATCAGGATTTGCTCCTGCCACTGTGATGCCGGGAATCTCACATGTATGAGTATAAGATGTGACAAATGAAAATAAAAAATTTTTATTTTGAGTTTTTTTGATAAAATCGTTACCTTTTTCTATATTTCCAAAAATTTCTATATCTTTCACAAATCACTCACTATTCATAAATTCCACAAATTCATCTTCAGTTCTTGGTTGAAGTACAAAGTTGGTCTTTTTTTCTTTACCTATAGTTGACGTAACAGATGAGCCATAGTTGTGACCAGGATAAAGTACAAGGTTTTCGTTCATCTTACTTACTACATTAAAAAGACTATGATAAAGTTCCCTTGCGTTACCCCCAGGAAGATCAATTCTTCCACAATTACCCACAAAAAGCGTGTCGCCAGAAAAGATTTTTTCGTCACCGACCAGACACATGCTATCCTTTGAATGACCCGGAGTATGAAAAACAGTAAGTTCAGAGTTTCCAAACTTGATCTTGTCACCATCAGACACTTTCATNNCCATAAAGTCGTTTCCAATGGTATGATCAAAATGATAGTGTGTGTTTACAATGTATTTTATTTTCATATTGTTTCTTTCTATTGTCTGTAATACATCTGGAAGATCCCATGAAGGATCTATTACTATTGCTTCCCCCGAATCTTCGTCCTCTAACAAGTATGTAAAATTCTGCATGTCGCCTACTTCAAACTGATAAACTTTCATAACACACCAACCTCAGCCTCAAGAGGAATACCAATCTTTTCCACAAGAATAGTTCCGCATATATCCATTCTTTTAGGCATACCAACTTTCATCTTATGAAATGTTATGGTTACATCTGCTTTGACACACTTATCACCAATGTTTCCTGTGTCAGGATCGAGTCCAGACGGCACATCCACAGCAAGTTTGAATGCCGTTGATTTATTTATCACATCTATTGCAGACGCATAAGGCTCTCTTATTTTGCCAGAGATTCCTGTTCCCAAAATCCCATCAACTATAATATCACCTTCCAAGTCCAATCCCTGAACGTCTGATGCTACAATCAAATCTAGTGAATTCATTTTTTCAAGTAGTTTCCAGTTTGTTCTTCCTTCATCAGTTTTTATTTTATCTGGGCTTCCAAGTAATATTACTTTAACAACAGAACCATAACCTGCAAGATGTCTTGCTACAACAAATGCATCTCCACCATTATTACCAAGTCCTGCAAATACCAATACTTTTTTTGACGATATATTAGGAAATTTTTCTACAATATATCGTGCTGCTGCTGCACCGGCATTTTCCATCATCATCTTTCTTGGAAATCCCATCTGATGACCGTTCTCTTCAATCTGCATCATCTGTTTTACAGTGATTTCCATGCAATAATTCAAAAACTCGTCAAATAAGGGCTTTACCAAACGGCTTTATCTTAGTTTTTTATCTATGGTTTCATGTCGTTAAAAAACGTAAAGTCATCCTTATCAAAGATTTCAAAATCATTAAATGAATTACAAGATTCTCGAGAATATTTAATAAAAAACACGCGTGAAGTGATACTTCTCTGTAGCCAAGCAATAATTTCTATTCATAAATTAGATATTGAACCCGGGAGGAAAAAAGCTGAACATGCAAAGAAGCTCCTTGATGAGATAAGAAAGAAATCAAAAAGTGAATTGTACAGATACATCGTTACTGCAGAACAAGAACTTGTTGAAGCGTTTGCGTTTATTTCAATAGTTGAAAAATCAGAAATTCCATCTGCTGAATCTCTTGGAGTAAGAGGGGAATCATACATACTTGGTCTTCTTGACTGTATTGGTGAACTAAAGAGACTGGTTTATGACAGTATCAGAGTGGGAAAAGCAGATGATGCTAGAAAGTTTTTTGAAATAATGGAAAATCTGTANNCTTATTGATGCAATAAATAAGAAATGATTTTGAATTTTTATTTTAATCTTCGATCTCTTCTCTTTTTATCATAGTCAAATCTGAATTTTTTATTTTTTACAAAAGTGGTGCGGGAGAAGGGATTTGAACCCTCGAAATCCTAAGATACTAGCCCCTCAAGCTAGCGCCTTTGGCCAGGCTGGGCGACTCCCGCATTATGCAAATACCCATGTATGGTTTTTATAAGCCTTGATTACTTTTTCAAAATATGTTGGTCCCTGTACGATGTTTTACTTGTGGAAATTTGATTGCTGACAAGTTCAAGGACTATCAAAATAGAGTAAAAGGTGGAGAAGATTCTGCAAAAGTTCTTGATTCTTTAGGAGTCAAAAGATATTGCTGTAGAACCATGCTGTTAACATCTGTTGAAACTATTACTCAAGTGATTCCATTCTACGAAGCTATTAGAAGAAGACAGCAAGAAGTACAATCTGAGCTAGAATAGGATGCCAAAGATCACTTCCGTAAAAGGAAGGCTGCTATACAATAGCAGGGGGAGCAAAACAATAGAAATTGATGTTGTTTCTGACAACTCTTATCTTGGCAGAGTTTGCGCACCTTCTGGGGCAAGCGTTGGAAAACATGAGGCGCAAAGTTTCCAAGACGACAAGCCAGAAAAAAGTCTCCAAGTTTTTAATACAAATCTAAAAAAATTCGTTGGACTTGATTCTTCAGATTTAAAATCAATACACAGCACCATACGAGAGATTGATTCTACTCCTAACTATTCAAAGATAGGTGGAGCAGTAGCTTTTGCTCTTACAATAGCGTCTGTTGATTCCGCTTCAAAATCACTAGGAGTTCCACTGTTTAAATTGATTTCAAAAGATGAGGATTATAAATTTCCCTTTCCATTAGGAAATATTTTAGGAGGTGGTGCTCACGCAGGTAAAGGAACTCCAGACATCCAAGAAATTTTAGTTTGTGCAACTGGCGCAAAGACGATTTTTGATGCAATAGAGACAAACCTTTCTGTGCACAAAGAGTTGCAAAAAGTTCTAGCAAAACATGAACCTGATTTTACAAATGGGCGTGGAGATGAGGGAGGCTGGGCACCCAAAATAGACAATCAAAAAGCATTGGAATTTTCAGCAAAAGCCTGTGAAAATCTTGGATTCACCTTAGGCAAAGAGGTTTCTCTTGGTGTTGATTTTGCANNGAAGATGCCGTTCATGAGGAAGCATTTGAAGAAATGTCTGTTTTGACTTCAAGATTTCCCAAAGTCATGATAACAGGAGACGACTTGTTGGTAACAAACACAGAAATTCTAAAAAAAGCAATTAAAATGAAATCGTGCAATGCTGCAATTTTAAAAGTAAATCAAGCTGGAAGTCTGTATGATGCGTTAGAATTTGCATCAGAAGCCCAGAAAAACAATATCAAATTAATCACATCGCATCGATCAGGCGAATCTTCAGATTCGCATATATCACACATTGGCATTGCTACAAAATCAAAAATGCTAAAGGTAGGTGTGGTGGGCGGAGAAAGAATAGCCAAGCTCAATGAATTGATTCGTCTTTCAGAGTATGATTTAATACGTGGAATGGCACAAATTTAAAATCACAACATGAGCGAATCAGATCTTGAAAATATCGAGAAAACAATCCTATCCACCGGAATAAGAGTAGGAACACCAGTCAAGACAAAGTTCATGACGCCTTTTATTACAAAGGCAACCCCAGAAGGGCTTTACATTATTGATATCAAAAAGACATTGTCAAGAATTCAAACTGCTGCCAAATTCATAAACAGGGCAGATATTTCTAAAGTGATAGTATGTTCTGGTAGAGAATATGCAAACACTCCGATAGAAAAATTCTGTGAAGTGACAGGAGCAACAGTAATGCTTGGAAGATTCATGCCAGGCACTCTTACAAACCCACTTTTNNCCAGCCAATAACAGAGGAAGAAAATCTTTGGCAACCGCATACTGGCTTTTGGCAAGAGAAGTATTGATACAAAAAGGCCAGCTAAAAGAGGGCGAGTCACTAAAGTATGGAATTGATGATTTTGAAACAAAGATAGTTGAAGAAGAGGTAGAGGAAGAACCGGTAAGAACGCCTCGTTTTGAGAGATCTAAGAGGCAATAGAATAATGCAGATAAGAACACCGGCTGTTGCTGGCATGTTCTATCCAAAAGAAACACACGAATTGAAATCTGCAATACATGATTGTTTCTTGCATCCTTTTGGACCAGGAAAAACTCCGCCTTTAGAAAATGATGAAAAAATCCTGGGGGTGATCTGTCCACATGCGGGATACATGTACTCAGGACCCATAGCGACAAATTCCTTTTATCACATTTCTTCACAAAAACCAGAACTTGTAATTATTATTGGTCCGAATCATTGGGGGATAGGTTGCAATGTTGCGGTGATGAAAGAAGGACAATGGCAAACACCTCTTGGAAATGTTGAAGTAGATACAGACTCTGCCATAAAGCTAAATGAAATTTCTAAAATGACAGAACTAGATTTTTTTTCGCATACCAAAGACCACAGTTTAGAGGTTCAAGTTCCCATGTTGCAAGAAATTTATTCTCACAAATTCAAGATCCTGCCAATAATTTTGATAGATCAAGGATACAAGACTGCAAGAGAGCTTGGCAAGGCATTAGCAAAAATTGCAAAAATCAAGAAGACAGTCATCATAGGTTCGTCTGATTTTACTCATTATGAAGAGAATAGCTATGCATACAAGCAAGACAAATTGTTGATAGAGCCCATTCTTGAATTAGACGTGGAGAGATTCTATAGTATGTTACAAGAAAATCAAATCAGTGCATGCGGGTATGGAGCGATTGCATCCACCATGGTAGCTTGCAAGGAACTTGGAGCTTCAAAGGGAACTTTACTCAAATATGCCACAAGTGGAGATGTGGTTGGAGACAAGAGTTCTGTGGTAGGATATGCATCGATTGCCTTCTCATGAATTCAAGTGCTTCCGCTCCTGGCAAAGTCATTTTGTTTGGGGAACATTTTGTGGTTTATGGTGCAAAGGCAATACTTTGTTCCATAGATAAGAGAATCAAAGTAACCTCTCAACTAATCGATGAAAAAAAGATCAAGATAAAATCAGAACTTGGAAACGTAGAGGCAGATGCGGATTCATCTTCAAATGATTCCCATGAACTATTCAAACCGTTTGTATACTTGGCAGATAAAACTCTAAAGAAATTCAATAAAAATTGCGGGATTGAAATAAAAATAGAATCTGAAATACCTTCAGGCATTGGTCTTGGGTCATCTTCAGCTTCTTGTGTAGCAGCTGCTGCATCAATAACTGGATTGTTTGAAAAACTTCCAAGAGAAGACATTCTTAAATTAGCAATCGAAGCTGAGCGAAAAATTTTCAACAACACATCAGGCGCTGATTGCTCTGTCTGTACCTTTGGTGGACTGGCCGAATATGATATAAAAAATGGTTTTAAAAAAATTAATTCCGGATCAGATTTTGATCTTGTTATTGCAAATTCTAAACAATCGCATAATACTAGTGAGGTTGTTGAAAAAGTAAAAAAATTTAAAGAAAACAACAAGGAATTGTTCGATTCATTGTACAAACAAGAGTCAGAACTTATCCAAGATGTATTTGTATCACTAGGAAAAAATGATTTATCAAAAGTTGGTTCACTAATGTCTAAAAATCAGGCTCTTTTAGAACAGATTGGCGTGTCCACTGATAAATTAGATATCCTTGTCAAAGAAGCCAAGAAAACGTCGTTTGGTGCAAAAATTACAGGAGCAGGAGGTGGTGGCTGCATAATTGCGCTTGTAGACAAATCTAACATTACCCCAACCCTCACTAATTTGAAAGATTATGCTGAAGTGTTTTCTACTAGAATTGATAATCGAGGCCTAGTAGATACTTTTTAAACCGACTGGTTTACTGTAGAAAAATATGATTTTGATAAAACTGGGCGGCTCTATAATCACAAACAAGCAAAAGCCACTTACACCAAACCTTTCAGCAATTAACAAGATTGTATCCCAATTAAAGAAAATCAAGGAACCTATTATTGTGGTTCATGGCGGCGGGTCTTTTGGTCATTATTGGTCGGTGAAATATGACATGCATACAAAACCAGCTAAATATAACAAAAAAGGTGTTTCTGCCGTCAAAAATTCTATGATTGCTTTGAACAAAATTATTCTTGATTCTTTCCTAAAAAATGGCTTGAATCCGTATTGTTTGCCTCCAACCGATTTTATGCTAGGAAATAAAGCTGATCAGAAAAAAGTTAGAGAGATTGCAAAGATTGCAAAAGCTGGGCTAGTTCCGATATCATATGGAGATGTGATGTGGTACGGTAAAAATAAATTCTATATTTTGTCAGGGGACAAAATCATGGGAATATTATCTAAAATTCTTAAACCCAGACTGGTGATTTTTACATTAAACGTGGACGGAGTTTACTCTGACATGAGATCAAAAAAGCTTCTACGTGAAATAAAAGGAAAGAATCCAGAGATATCTAAAGTTGAAATGGATGTTACAGGTGGGATGAGTCGTAAAATCAAAGAAGCCATATCGATTTCAAAGAGTGGAACCAAAGTTTTATTGGTAAATGGAAACAACCCTGACAGAATTGTAAACGCAGCAAAGGGAAAATTCGAAGGGACTTTGTTTAAGAGATGAGTAAAGCGGATACTGATTACCTCATTCTAGTAGACAAAGATGACAATCCCATAGGAACTGAAGAAAAAGTCAAATGTCATTTGCCAAATGGCAAGCTTCACAGAGCTTTTACTATTCTCTTGTTCAACAAAGAAGGCAAGCTTCTTCTTACAAGACGGAGTCAAAGTAAGATGCTTTGGCCAGGAGATTGGGATGGAACTGTAGCTAGTCATCCACGACAATCAGAGACGTATGTCTCCTCTGCACAACGAAGATTACCAGAGGAGATTGGAATTTCCTGTAAGTTAGATTATTTATTCAAGTTCGAATATCATGTTCCATACAAGAATATTGGTTCAGAAAATGAGATCTGTGGAACTTTAATTGGCATAGTGGAAGATGATACGAAAATAAAATTAGTTAAAGGAGAAATAGATGCCATAAAGTGGGTCTCTGTGGATGAACTTTTAGATGATTTGAAAAAAGCGCCGGAGGTTTATTGTCCATGGATGATACTGGCTTTGTATTTTTTACCAGAATCAAAAACAGATATTTCACCAGAGCACAAATCAATTTTAAATGTGTGGAAACGAAAA
>DUJB01000072.1:199-3695 GCA_013330055.1 Nitrosopumilaceae archaeon | reverse complement strand
CATGGAGTTCCAACAGTACACACAAAATTTGGCATTCCCGTCGGCATCTTATCTGGCGATGTTTTATTTTCAAAGGCCTTTGAAATAATTTCATCTGATTCTAATTTACCAGAAAAAGTCAGTCTCGCTCTAGTAAGTAAACTTGCCAAAGCATGTGTTGGTGTTTGTGAAGGTCAGATACTTGATATTAGTATGGCCCAGTCCCAAAAAATTCCCTCCGAGAGTCAATATATAAAAATGATAGAAAAAAAGACTTCGGCACTTTTCGAAGTTTCCTGCGCAATGGGTGCCATATGTGCAAATACAAAAAGAAAAGATATCGAGAATCTTTCTTCGTTTGGAAAAAACTTGGGGATTGCATTTCAAATAGTTGACGATTTAATAGGCATCATTGGTGATCCTAGAGTCACCAAGAAACCAGTTGGAAATGACATTCGTGAAGGAAAAAAATCATTGCCCATACTTCTTGCCATAAACAAAGCAAGAGGTGATAATAAACAAAAAATTCTAAATGCGTTTGGTAATTCTTCTGTATCAAAAAAAGAAATGGAATCAGTGATCAAGACAATTAATTCGATTGGAGTAGAAAGTATTGTTAGAAAGAAAGCCTTACAGTATTCTAATGCGGCAAAAAAATCATTAGCGTCATATGATGGAATAGCGAAAAAAGAACTTTTATCACTTTTAGAATTTGTAGTAGAGAGGAATTTGTAATTGGATGACGACCTAAGAAAGGCGATACGTGGAATCGCCCTTCAAAATGCTTCTGAACATGAGGGAAAAACCCGTAATGAGACAGTAATATCAAAAATTCTTGGTGCAAGGCCAGATCTGAGGAGTAAAACAAAAGAGATCATTCCCATCATTTCTGAAGTTGTAACAGAGATTAACAGACTTTCAGTGGCAGAGCAAAAATCAGAATTAGAAAGTAATTTTCCAGAACTTCTTGTCACAAAACCAAAACAAGAAAGAGTTGGTCTCCCACCACTAGAGGGAGCGGAAAACGGCAAAGTTGTAACAAGGTTTCCCCCAGAACCAAACGGTTATCCTCACATTGGTCATGCAAAGGCTGCAATTATTGATGAAGAATATGCAAAGATGTACAATGGAAAGTTGATTCTCCGATTCGATGACACAAATCCTGAAAACGAAAGATTAGAATATTATGCTGCAATCAAAGTAGGGCTTGACTGGCTTGGAGTAAAATATGATCGTGTGAAAAACACATCGGATGACATGGAATTAATTCACAAAAAGGGAATTCAAATGATCGAATCAAATCATGCTTATGTTTGCACTTGTAATCAAGAAACAATTAGCAACAACAGAAGAGAGATGAAACCTTGCAAATGTCGTTCAGGTAATCTAGATCAAAATACAAAAAGATGGCATGACATGTTTGAAAAATACAATCCTGGAGAAGCCATAGTCAGATTTCGTGGCAATATGGAGTCAGATAATACTGTTATGCGCGATCCAGCGTTATTTAGAATAATTGAAGGAAGCCATCCGTTACTAATGGAAAAATATAGGGTATGGCCAAACTATGATTTTGCAGTAGCAATTGAAGACAGCATCGATGGTGTGACACATGCGTTTAGGACAAAAGAGTACGAACTTCGAAACGAGTTGTACTATGCCATCTTGGATAGATTAGAGATGAGAAAGCCGAAGATGTTTGAATTTTCCAGATTAGAGTTTGAAGGGATGCCTGTCTCAAAAAGAGTGTTAAAACCATTGGTTGAAGAGGGTCAAGTATCAGGATATGATGATCCAAGGCTCCCAACACTTGAAGCCATGCGTAGAAGAGGAATCGTTCCTGAGGCGATAAGAAAGTTTGTTCTTTCACTAGGTTTTACAAAATCTGATACTCTTGCCCCATTTGATACTCTAGAATCATTTAACAGAAAAATAATTGATGGAATAAGCATCAGACTTTTTATGGTTACAGAACCTGTCAAACTGGTTGTAAAAAATAGCAATGTGACATCTGTTGAACTTGCAAATCATCCACAAAAAGATATTGGTAAAAGAAGAGTGGAAGTCGATGGCGTCTTTTATGTTTCTGGCAATGACGTAAAAGATCTTCAAGTTGGAGATCAACTAAGACTAATTGAATTGTACAACGTAAAAATAACAAAAATAGGATCAGATATCGAGACAGAATATTCTGGTAATGATTTTAAAACAGAATTACCTAAAATTCAATGGATTACGCAAAAAGACTCTACAAAGATTAACATTCTGATACCAAAGACACTTTTTGTTAATGAAAAATTTAATGAGAATAGCCTTGAAACAATTCAAGCTTTCACGGAGAAACACTACTTAGAATTAAATGAGGGTGCAGAAATCCAGTTCATTAGATTTGGCTATTGCAGAAAAGATTCTGCAATTCAGGCAATCTATACTCACAAGTGAAGAAAAATGAAAATTGCAAGATTGTTAAAACAAGACATGGANNGATTTTCTCTTTGATGGTTGGTATGATGAGATTAAACCAAAGATCTCTAATCTAAAATATACACAAAAGATTTCTGATTTTAATGTCCTTGCTCCAATTCCAAATCCCTCAAAAATAATCTGTCTTGCATTTAATTACAAGGACCATGCAAAAGAACAAAATTTGATTCCCCCGGACGAGCCTGTAATAATAATAAAGCCAAAAACTACTCTAACTGGTACTACATCAGACATAATTTGTCCTTCCTTTGTTTCCAAGTTAGACTATGAAGTAGAGTTAGCAGTAATCATTGGGAAAGATTGTAAAAACATAACAGAACAAGAATCAAAAAATGCAGTTTTTGGATACATGATATTAAATGACGCTTCATCAAGGGATGTACAGGCCAAGGACAAACAGTTTACACGTGCAAAGGGGTTTGATACTTTTGCTCCCTGTGGTCCATGGATTACAACTGCAGATGAGATACTAGATCCTCACAACCTAAGGATGGTAACCAGAGTAAATGGAATAGTAAGGCAGGATTCTT
This sequence comes from Nitrosopumilaceae archaeon, assembly GCA_013330055.1. Taxonomy (GTDB): domain Archaea; phylum Thermoproteota; class Nitrososphaeria; order Nitrososphaerales; family Nitrosopumilaceae; genus UBA8516; species UBA8516 sp8516u. Next base: position 702 of record DUJB01000072.1, on the reverse strand, counting down.
CAACATCAAACATGTTTCTAAAAATACCAACAATAATTTCTATGCTAAGTAAGGCTATGACACTGGAAAAAGGAGACATTATTTCAACAGGAACTCCTGCAGGAGTCATGCTAAACAGACCAGATGCAGTTTATCTAAAAAATGGCGACAAGATAGAAATGGAAATAGAAGGGCTTGGCAAGCTTGAAAATACTGTGAAATTTGTCTAGCATCTAAACCTATTAAGGCAGGTAAATCCAAAAGATTCCATGGGAAAAATAATAGTTGGTAAAACCTCGGATATTCCAGTTGGTAAGATGCAAAAGGTTACTGCAGATGGAAAGGAGATTGTTGTGATGAACATAGACGGAAGCTATTTTGCTATGGATGACACCTGCACCCATGCGGGGGCAAGTCTTGCAGAGGGAAAGTTAGAAGGCTCTATTGTGACATGCGACTGGCATGGTTCAAAGTGGGATGGTAAGACAGGTAAGCTGCATGCATTTCCTGCAAAAATCAAGGAC
>DUJB01000072.1:0-149 GCA_013330055.1 Nitrosopumilaceae archaeon | reverse complement strand
ATGCCATAAGTGTGTTAGATGACATAACCCAGGATCCAAACATGCCATCATATGTAAGAGTGACATTATGGCAGGCAGTCTCTGCACTTGAAAGAATAAGGGAATAAATTTAGACTCGTTAACTTTCTAATCATGAAGATAGAAGAATA
>DUJB01000047.1:5496-5716 GCA_013330055.1 Nitrosopumilaceae archaeon | reverse complement strand
TAGACCCGTTTTCTCAAGGTGAGATTATTACTGTAATAGGCGTAACTGCAAAAGCTGGTCTTGAGAATAGAACAGAATTGTTTTTAACGCCATTTTCGCATATTATAAAGAAGAATTAAGAATCCCAGAAACCACGAGTTGTTACGTATTGTCTTTCTGCTTCATAGATCTGTTTGTATAGTTCTTCTTCTCCAATCATGTTTCGTAGTATTCGTGCTCC
>DUJB01000047.1:0-5449 GCA_013330055.1 Nitrosopumilaceae archaeon | reverse complement strand
AGTCTTGTTTTAACTAGATCCAAAATTCCTTTGTCTATGTTTGCTGGAGACGCATAATATTTTGCAGTATGATCAAGTATAGATTCTGCAAGTTTAGAGAAATTTTCAACTTCTATCCACTTTATTTTAATTTCATTAGATNNGTTCTCCAGTTTATGTTATGTGTTCCTGTGAGGGAAGCACTAACAACTGGTGCTAGGTCATATACTTCGTTTAAGGTATCCAATACTTGCTTTTCCAGTATTCTGCCGTTAGAGGACATGATTATTCTATATGCATCAGATCTTGAATCTACAAGATATCCTGTCTTTGCTGAGATCATAGTAGAGAGCAACATAGAAAGTGTAGAATTTATTTTAGTTCCACAACATGAATGAATTACTACTGTATTTCTAACCCTTAATGATTCTACTACGATGATTTTTTCGTTTGGAATAGTGTCTAATTTCAGATTCTTAATTATTTGATTTGAAACTAGAAGAGAGTCTGTCTGTACTTTTGTTCTAAAAATACCAACCTTATTTGCAGTTGTATAATCTACAGGAATGTTTTCACCCTCCCAATATGGTACGTTTATTCCTGCTGATTGCACCGGTTCAACATTGATTTTTAATGAACTCTCATCTATGTTTAATATTCTCCATTGCATTCCCCTCAAAACAAAAACATTTCCAGGATCACCATAATCACCTACAAATCTTTGATCTAAACTTCCGATGATTTTTTTACTTGCAGTGTCAAAGACTTTGAATTTTAAAATATCAGGAATTGTTGATAAGTTTTCAAAAAAATATCTGAACGCTCTGCCTTTTTTCTGAAAGAACATTTCCTCCTTGTCAAAAAACAGAATTGAATTGTTATGTAATATTTCAAGGACACTAAAAAGGTCCTCTATTGTTATGTTTCTGAAAGGATATGCTTGTTTTATTAGTTGGAACGCAAGATCTACTGGAACGTTTCCAAGTTGCATCGATAGACCAACCAAATGGTGAGCAAGTACGTCTAATGCCCCTTCATGGATTATCTGATGTTCGATTGATTTTTCTTTAACTCTTTCAAGTATTGCATATGTTTCAAATTCATCATCTGGATTGTTAGTTATGATTAGACCCTTTGCAGATGAATCTCTATTGTGCTTGCTTCTTCCTATTCTTTGTATTAGTTTTGACACTTGTCTTGGTGAACCATAATGAATCACAAGTTCAACAGAACCAATGTCAAGCCCAAGTTCAAGTGATGAGGTACAGACTATAATTCCAGGTCTACCTTGTCTTAGCGTTTCTTCTGTTTCTTCTCTAATTTCTTGTGAGAGAGAACCATGATGTAATTCAACTCTTAATGTAGTCTTTTCACGTAAAATGGATGCAAGATATTCTGATTCTCCACGTGTATTTGTAAAAAGCAAGACCGGAGAATTTGGATGATTCTTTGTTACATATTCAATTATGTAATCAACTACATCAGATATTGTTCCATCTATGTATTTGACTTCTACATCGTATTTTCGTATAGAATTATCTTGAATTATTTTACATTTCCTTTTTGTTCCAACTACAAATTTAGCAGATTCATCAACATTGCCTACCGTAGCAGATAGACCTACTCGGGTTATTTCTTGTTTTGAATTAAGTTGTAGTCTTTCCAAACTTAATGAAAGTTGTGAACCTCGTTCATTTCCTAATAATTCATGGACTTCGTCTATGATTATCCATTCAAGTTCTGAAAGTGCATCAAGTATTTTTTTTTGTGTAAGTAGAATTACGAGAGTTTCAGGGGTGGTTATGAGAATATCTGGAGGAGATTCTGTAATTTTTTTTCGTGCAGATTGCGTAGTGTCACCGTGACGAATCTGAATTGAGAGGTATTCGTTTTCAGCATATTTTATAATTCTTCTAAAGACATCACGATTTAATGCTCTTAATGGTGTAATGTACAACGCTTTTATTTTTCCAGGTCTCTTGGATTTAGCAAGGCGTGCAAATATAGGAATCACTGCTGTCTCTGTTTTACCTGAACCCGTAGGTGCAATTACTAGTGAATCTATCTTTTGGAAAATTNNTCAAGTTCAGATTCAGGCAGGAGGTTCCGGATTTTGTCTTGTTCTAGCTCGCTCGTATACCATTACCCCAAAAAGGCCTATTCCAAAAAGAATTACCGTGATGATTGGTATAGAATCAAAAATATCTGCCATGAATTTGTTATAGTTCACAGTGATAAATAGATTAAGGCGAATCTATTAGTCCCGTCGATGTAATCATATAACGAATTTCTTTTTTATAACCAAACGATGGGAAAATTTGTGCAACATACTTATGGTTGACTTTGGTAAGATGAATTTTCTGATGAGTGTACATGCTTATTGATCTATCAAGATTTTCTCTTTCCATGTCATTTGATTTTCTAACTATGTTTGTTACAACAATAGGGATTTTTTTCTTTATAGCAATAAATGCAAGATTATGCATGTATTCCATAAAAACAATATGTTTTTCTAACAAGCTAGATTCTTTTGAATATTCAAATGAAAACAGATCTGTAACATTATCGATTACAATAAGACCTAGGTTTTTAATTTCAGATGTTTTTTCAAGATAGCTGATCTGTTCTGAGGTGTTGGTTATTCTGCCCACTCTAACATGATCAAGGAGTTTTGGATCCATGTTTTTTGTTTTGATAAGTGTAAGCATTCTTTCCGGTCTGAACCCACCAGTAGTATCTTGGTAGAGTATTTCTACATCATTTTTAAGGGCATTAATGCATATTTGTAGTGCAAGTTGTGTTTTTCCCGTGGCACTTGCACCAAAAATATCTGTTATAATTCCATGTCTTATACCACCATCAAGAAGTTCATCCAATTTTTGAATACCAGTTTGAATCATCAAGTCTTTAGATTACACCAGAAGTTAAAGAATATTAGATCATATTTACGATCGGGAAGGCTTTTATTCCCGATCCCAGGCAGTGCTTCACAAGTGATTTATGTTTGTCGCAATCGCCACCAAAGAGACCACTAACAACGTTGCAAAAAGGTATCAATAAGAAAGTCACCGTAAGACTGAAAAATGAAGTAGAATACAAGGGAAAAATGAATAATGTGGATTCATACATGAATCTAATAATGACTGATGCTGAAGAAGTCAGCAACGGCAAAGTTATTGCAAATTATGGTCGAGTCATAGTAAGAGGAAACAATGTTCTTTTCATTAAACTTGAAAATGAACTGTAACTGAATAGGTTTTAAAAATGGAGAGAAAATATCTCTTTACATCTGAATCAGTAACAGAGGGACACCCAGACAAAATATGTGACCAAATTTCTGATGCAATTTTAGACGAATTTCTAAAACAAGATCCAGATTCAAGAGTTGCTATAGAAACGATGACTACTACTGGAATTGTCGTAGTAGCAGGCGAAGTAACTTCAAAAGCAAAGTTTGACATTCAGGATGTGGTAAGAAAAACAATACGAGAGATTGGTTATGATAACCCAGCATATGGTTTTGATGCGGATTCATGCAGTGTTTTANNTTTCATCCACAGAAAACAAAGAGCAAGGAGCAGGGGATCAGGGATTAATGTTTGGATATGCTACAAATGAAACTGAAGAGTTTATGCCGATGCCAATTATACTTGCACATAAATTAACAAAACGACTTGCGGAAGCAAGAAAAAGTAAAGAAATTTCTTGGGCAAGACCAGATGGAAAATCCCAAGTTACTGTAGAATATGAAGATGGAAAACCAACAAGAATTGAAGCTGTTGTAATCGCTACACAACATTCTCCAGATATAGACAATGGTCAAATAAAAAAAGAGATTATTGAAAAAGTAATCAAACCTGTCTGTGGAAAATTATGGCATGATAAAATTAAAGTTCATGTCAATCCAACTGGGAGATTCGTTATTGGAGGACCACCCGGAGATGCAGGTCTTACAGGAAGAAAGATCATAGTTGATACCTATGGAGGTATGGGACGACATGGTGGTGGAGCTTTCTCTGGAAAAGACCCTAGTAAAGTCGATAGATCTGCTTGTTACATGTGTCGATATATTGCAAAGAACATAGTTGCTGCAGGCCTTGCAGACAGATGTGAAGTACAGGTGGCTTATGCAATTGGCGTGGCAGAACCTATCTCACTTATGGTTAGTACATTTGGTACAAGTAAAATTCCAGAAGAACAGATCGAGAATTTGGTAAGAAAACACTTTGACATGAGACCAGCTGCAATAATATCACATCTAAAGTTGAAAAGACCAATTTATAGAAAAACAGCAGCATATGGTCACTTTGGACGAAATGAACCAGAATTNNATTCCCTACATGATCTCCTACAAGAATATTCAGATCATCTAAACCAAAGTTGCTATTTTTAGATTGTAATGCGTTTCTGTAAGCATCTTCTAGATTGATTTTTTCTATTTTGATTTTTTTCCCACAAATAAAATTTTTGATAACGCTATTGTATGTAATAGTCTGAGGACCTACAAGATCAATAATTTTTTTGGAGAGTTTTTTGTTAAAAATAGATTGTAAAAATACTTCGCCAGCATCTTCTATAAAAATTGGTTGAATACGATAGTTTCCAGAGCCAGGTATGGTAATTTTGCCATTTTTGATTTGTTTACAAAGAATTTGTGATAACGGATCATCTTTTCCTACAATATAAGACGCACGAAAAATTGTATAATCAAGACCAGAATGGATGATTTCTTGTTCTGCTTTGTATTTTGATATAAAATATCCAAAAGTAGTGTTTTTGTGCACACCAAGACCACTGATATAAATTATTTTTTTGATACCAGCTTTCTTGCACAAATTTATCGCATTTTTTGTNNTTCGATTCTTTCGTACAATGTTAATTACTTGAATTCCTTTTTTTGTAAATAGACGTGCTACGTTTCTGCCTACAAAACCGTTTGCGCCAGCAATAGCTATTGTAAATGTTCGATTTTTGAGCATTATTCCAGTAGGATATGCCCGACAAATTAATTTTAAAGGTATTGTATGATATACTATGTTAAGCCCCTCGGATTGCTATGAGATTTTAGGCATTCAAAAGGGAGCTTCGCAGAAAGAGATCAAAACAGCATATAGAAAACTCTCCTTGAAGTATCATCCTGACAGAAATAGGAATGAGAAGGATGGTGAAAAATTCAAACAGATTATTGAAGCATATCAGTTTCTTAGGCGAGAAGAAAAAATTAGTCATAAGAAATCGGAAGTAGATATTGAACATACATATGTCAACTTTTGGAGATATTATGATAAACCCCATAAGGAATCACAATTTGGTGGATCAGATTTTAGTAGATTTGGTAATCCTTTTGGTGTAAAATTTAATCAAACATATGACCATAATCAAGAAAAACCAGCATCACATATGTTAACGCATGTTTTGCTTTATGGTGGTCTTGCGGTAATGGCATTATGGATAATTCTTTCTGGAATAC
>DUJB01000036.1 GCA_013330055.1 Nitrosopumilaceae archaeon | reverse complement strand
TCAACAAAAAATAGCCAAGCCCAAGACACAAAAAGCAAAGAGCGTAAAGCCTAAACAAAAATCAAATCAATCAAAAACTAAAGCAGTAGAAAAACAAACTGAAACTGCACAAAAATAAAATCCTGCTCATAATCAATATATCATAGATGAGTCTAGTATCCATGGTTTGTTTATTATCAATTTTAAAAACTATGAAGAAATAGCAGGTACAAAAGCGCTCAATCTAGCAAAGATAGTAGAAAAGGTTTCAAAAAAATATAAAATCAAGATAGCGGTTGCACCTCCACAACATTTACTCACTGAAATAACAAGATGTAACATACCTGTTTTGGCTCAACATCTGGATATTGCAAAAATTGGGAGCACTACTGGTTTTATGGTTCCTGAGATTGTAAAAAAATCTCTTGTCAGGGGGTCTTTGATAAATCACAGCGAACATAGAATTCCTGGAAACCAGATAAGTGAGCTTGTATCTAGGCTAAAAAAACTTGGAATGATCTCAGTCGTGTGTGTTAAAGACATTAGCGAAGTAAGAAAATATGTAAAATTAAACCCAGACTACATAGCAATTGAACCACCTGAGCTCATAGGAACTGGTAAAGCAGTATCAAAAGAAAGACCTGAGATCATCACAAGATCAGTGACTGCCGTCAAACAAGCAAAAAATTCAACAAAACTTCTTTGTGGAGCTGGTATCGTCTCAGGAGAAGATGTTGCAAAAGCTATACAGTTAGGTGCAAAAGGGATCCTAGTAGCAAGTGGCATAGTAAAAGCAAAGAACTGGGCAAACGTAGTAGAAGAATTCGCCCGTGCAATATCAGAAAACCAGAAAGGTTGATAACCCAAATCATAACAAATGGCGTAATATGAAGCCGATTTATTTTTTTGACGAAGGAGACGGTAAAAACAAAAAACTGCTAGGCGGAAAAGGCGCAGGACTGTGCGAGATGACAAGAATCGGATTACCAGTGCCTCCAGGTTTTACAATCACTACCGAGGTTTGTGACANNCAAGATAGAAAAAAGAACTGGTAAAAAGTTTGGTTCTTTAGAAAACCCACTCCTAGTATCAGTCAGATCCGGTGCAGCCCTATCTATGCCTGGAATGATGGACACAATTCTAAATCTTGGATTAAATGATCAAACTATCATTGGCCTTGCAAAAAAAAGCAACAACGAGAGATTTGCATGGGACTCATACAGAAGATTCGTCCAACTTTTTGGCAAAGTCGTTTTTGGTGTAGATGACAAAAAATTCGATGACATACTAGAAGAGACCAAGCGTGAATTCATTGTTCAGCACGATAGTGAACTTAATGCAGAAACTCTCAAGAAGATTGTATCAAAATACAAAGAGATTTGTGAAAACCATACTGAAAAACCATTCCCTTCGGATCCTTACAAACAACTTGAGCTTGCAATAGAGGCAGTCTTTAAGAGTTGGATGGGTGAGAGAGCAGTAGTATATAGAGAAAAATACAAAATTACCAAAGATATTGCAAATGGAACGGCAGTAAATGTTGTAGCGATGGTTTTTGGCAACATGGGAAATGACAGTGCAACCGGAGTTGTCTTTACACGAAATCCAGGAGACGGCACACGAAAAGTTTTTGGTGAATATCTTGTCAATGCACAAGGTGAAGATGTTGTTGCAGGAATCAGAACCCCTAAAACAATAGACATCTTGGAAAAAGAGCTACCACATACTTTTATACAGTTAATGAAAACTTGTGCAAAATTAGAAAAACACTACAAAGAACCACAGGACTTGGAATTTACAGTAGAGCAAGGCAAGTTCTACATGTTACAGACTCGTTCTGCAAAGATGAATGCTTTAGGAATGATTAGAACTTCAGTTGAGATGGTAAAAGAAAAACTAATTTCAAAAGAGAGGGCTCTCACAAGATTACACCCTGATCAATTAGAACAGCTATTACACAAAACAATCAACCAAGAAGCAGTAAAGAGTCATTCACCACTTGTAAAAGGAATAGCTGCATCGCCTGGTGCTGCAACAGGTGTTGTTGTCTTTGATGTAAAAAAAGCAGTAAAGATGGGAGAAGATGGAGTCAAAGTAGTTTTGGTTAGAGAAGAAACAAAACCGGAAGATGTGCCGGCATTTTTTGCATCGGTAGGAATTCTAACAAGCAGAGGTGGAAAAACTTCACATGCCGCAGTAGTGGCAAGAGGAATGGGAAAACCATGCATTGTAGGTTGTACGGACATGAAGATAGATTACTCTACAAAAAAATTCCAAGTAGACAGTAAAACCGTCCATGAGGGCGAGGTCCTTACAATAGATGGTAGTCAAGGAATTGTCTTTTTGGGGGAGATTCCTACAGTTGAACCAGAAGTAACAAGTGAACTAAAAACAATCATACAATGGGCAGAGCAGATCAAAAGATTGGGCATAAGAGCAAACGCAGATACCCCTGAAGCAGCAAGGCTAGCCAGAAACTATGGTGCAAAAGGAATAGGACTTTGTAGAACAGAGAGGATGTTCAATGCACATGACAGATTGGGTCTCTTTGTTGATATGATAATGGCACGCAATGTAGAGGAAAGAAAAGAAGTACTAGAAAAATTACTGGTTCTGCAGAAAAGTGATTTCAAAGAGATACTCAAGGTCATGGAGGGATACAAAGTTACAATTAGATTACTAGATCCTCCACTGCACGAATTCTTGCCAAATATTGAAGAGCTGATTAACAAAGTACACAGACTCGAAAATCAAAATTCGCCAGAAGAACTTGAGAAAACAAGAAAAATTCTTGCGCGTGCAAGAGAATTAGCTGAAATCAATCCAATGATGGGCCACCGTGGAGTCAGAGTTGGCATAACATTCCCAGAAATTTATGAAATGCAGGTTAGAGCAATTTGTGAAGCTGCAGGTGAACTGTTAAAAGAAAACACAGACGCACGAGCACAAATCATGGTGCCCCAAGTAGGCAGCATAGACGAACTAAATCAAATCAAACGAATTTACGACACAATAAAATCATCTGTAGAGTCAAAGATGGGATTAAAATTAAAAATTAATTTTGGTACGATGCTTGAGGTTGTAAGATCATGTATTACCGCAGATGAGCTTGCTAGAACGGCAGAATTCTTTAGTTTTGGTACAAATGATCTGACACAGGCAGTATACAGCTTTAGCAGGGAAGACGTAGAAGGCAAATTCCTGCCTGAGTATCTGGAAAAAGAAATACTTCAAGAGAATCCGTTCCAATCTGTTGATGTAAATGGAGTAGGAAGTTTAATGGAGATTGCAATATCAAAAGGAAGAAAGAACAGGCCAGACATGGAAATAGGAATATGTGGTGAACATGGAGGAGATCCTAGTTCCATATCATTTTTCCACAAAGTAGGCCTAAGCTACGTAAGTGCATCTTCACACAGAATTCCAATTGCAATTCTTGCTGCAGCACAAGCTGCACTTGCAGATAAACCAAAAAAGAAAACTAGAACTAAAAAAACAAAAAGAAGATAATTTCAATCATTCTAACAGTGTTGCAGATGCAAAGTAAACATGAAACGGCTGACAGTAAATTACCACTGTATTATACACATTAGTATTGATTCCATTTAGTTCATAATTCTGCGATCCCTTGTTTCCCTTTAGTTTTCCAAGGTCTATTCCGCTATCAACATCTCCATTTTTTGTCATGTATACATGAAGATCAGGACCGTTTGTGACTTCAAAGTCTTCAAATCTAAGAAATGAGACATCCCCTACCGTTATCACCTCAGCTTTGCCAGTTGCCTGATGTCCTTTCAATCCCTGAAAAGTTCCAAGTTTAGAAAATTTTGGAGGTTGATTCGAGTCAGGGGCAACTTTTGCGATCATCTCTTGCATTTCTTCAGATACTGTAGTAGTGAATTTTTTTGCTTCGTCCATAATCAAATCAATAGTGACTTGTGGCATTTTTTTTACAAGAGCGCTTCTCTGTTCATCCACCATGTTAACAAATTTTTCATATGTAAGATCTTTTTGAATTTCACTTAGGGCTTTGGGTAATGGTTCATCGATTATTCTATCAAAAAAGAGCGGACTTGTTAAATAATACACACCAACTGCAGCAACACCCACAATAACTGCTATTGTGATGCCCTTTAGCATACTTGCAATAAGAAAATCTCACTATTAAGGATTGAAGAAAATTGAAATATCTAACTAAGAGTATATCATTTTGAAGTGTTACCACGACTTGATTCAATAAAACCTGCCAGATTGAAGGTGGGTCTTACACAGCACAAGCTTGCTTCATTGACAGGAGTTAGTACTTCAATGATCAACCAAATAGAATCAGGTAGATGCCAGCCAAGCTATGCTACTGCAAAAAAAATCTTTGAAGTACTTGGTTCATTAGAAAATCAATCATCAATGAAAGCAGGGGACATATGCAGTAAAGAAATTACAAAACTAAAAACAACTGATTCATTACATGATGCGATAAAAAAGATGCAAGAATATTCGATTAGCCAGATTCCAGTTTTTGACGGAAGTAATGTTGTAGGAATGATAAGCGAAGATGGACTAGTCAAACATTTGATAGATAGTGATGAAACACAGCGAAAAAAAATAAAGCTATCAGAAGTCATGGAGCCTCGTCCTCCTATTGTAGAGTACAATACTCCTGCAAAGACACTAGTTCCACTTGTCAGATTTTCAAAGTGCATTCTAGTTTCAAAACACAGTAAAATTATTGGAATAATTACTGCGTCAGACACTCTAAAAATGATGGAATAGTTAGTGTTTTGGATGAGAACAAAGTTCTGAAAGTACGCCATGTAATGATTTTGGATGAATAAAGACAATTTTTGTTCCTTCAGAACCCGACCTTATCTTACCAAGAAATTGAATTCCACATCCTTCCATGCGCTCATATTCTTTTTCTATGTCGTCTGTTGCAAGCGCCATGTGATGCAATCCCTCGCCTTTTTTTTCTAGAAATTTCTTAATGGCACTATCATCTCGAGTTGGCTCCATCAATTCGATTCTGCCATTTTCTAATCGAAGTATTGCAAGTTTTACACCTTCTGATTCTACTGTTTCGTATATCACTTCATTTACTCCTAGTGCTTCTTGGTATTGTTTTGCGGCAGCCTCTACGTTGTTTACAGCAATTGCAATGTGATCTATTTTCATTTTAGAACATTTCCTTTGGATGATAGATTCCAAAAACTTCTCTGAAATTATTACTTATTTCACCAAGTGTAGCATATCCTTTTACTGCATCAATGATATATGGCATTAGGTTTTCATCTTTTTCTGAAGCACTTTTCATTTTTGAAAGAATGTTTTCTACCTTTTTGTTGTCACGAGTACTTTTTAATTCTTTGAGATTTTTAGCTTGTTGTGTCTCTATAGAATTATCTATTTTCATTAGTTCTTGTTTTACTTCTTTTGCATCTGTAAATTTGTTAACACCAACTATGATTCTTTCACCACTGTCAGCTTCTTGTTTTAAGCGATAGGCATTTTGTCTGATTTCAGATTGGAAGAATCCCCGTTCTATTCCTACAAGCGAACCGCCCATCCTGTCTATTTTTTTAAGGTATTTGTTAGCCTCGTCTTCAATCCTATCACAAAGATATTCTACATAGTAAGAACCTGCAAGCGGATCTACGGTTTTTGTGATTCCGCTCTCATGCGCTACAATCTGTTGTGTCCTTAGTGCTATCTTCACGGCAGCTTCTGTAGGAAGTGCCAATGCCTCATCTTTTGAATTTGTATGAAGGGATTGTGCCCCTCCAAGTACTGCAGCCATGGATTGTATAGCAACTCTTACAATGTTGTTATCAGGTTGCTGTGCAGTAAGTGATTCACCACTGGTTTGTACATGAAATCTAAGATGTATTGATTTTGGATCACGCGCATGGAATCTTTCCTTCATTATTTTTGCATATATTCTGCGTGCTACTCTAAATTTTGCAATCTCTTCAAGAAATTCATTGGTGCAACAGAAAAAGAATGACAGTCTTGGTGCAAAGTCATCGATTTTTAGTCCACGTTCAATGCAAGTTTCAATGTACTCTATTGCGTTTGCAATTGTAAAGGCAACTTCTTGCACAGCGTTACAACCAGCTTCACGCATGTGATATCCAGAGATTGATATAGGATACCATTGTGGAACCTTTTTAGAGCAGTACTCTATCATGTCTCCAATCAATCGCATTGATGGTTTTGGTGGATAGATGTAGGTGTTTCTTGCAATGTATTCTTTTAGAATATCAT
>DUJB01000046.1:5704-5853 GCA_013330055.1 Nitrosopumilaceae archaeon | reverse complement strand
ACTTAGTTCGTTCTCTTTTCATATAATCCAGAAAAGCTTTAGCATCGCTACCCTCAAGTCTTAAGATTTCCTTTTCTAATTCTGGATTTCGCTCTATTTTCATACTATATGCTACTATATGCTCCTATATTATTAGTATTATTAGTATT
>DUJB01000046.1:5397-5630 GCA_013330055.1 Nitrosopumilaceae archaeon | reverse complement strand
TCTGTTAATTTCCCAAAACTCCTTTTGATATGCTTCATGATATGATCCTAATCCATCTGTGATCAAAACTTTTGGTTTAGTCTGTGTTACTTGCTTACCTTTTGCAAACAAGCTACTAGCATCATGACCCTCTTTTCTATCTGCAACTTCATGAGCAATTAGATAGCGGGTTTCATCGTCCATAAGTGCAAATACATACTTTAGATCACCTTTTATCTTTACAAATATTTCGT
>DUJB01000046.1:0-5363 GCA_013330055.1 Nitrosopumilaceae archaeon | reverse complement strand
AATATCTCCGTACTTGTTATGTCTTAATCCATACTTCTTGATGTTTTGTGACTTGCAGAATAGACATGATTCTATATTGATTGGTGATATTACAACCTTGTTTCTCTCTCTTACTTCTTGTTTAATCTTAAGTGAAAACTCTACAGCATGAATGTGCTTACAGCATGTGTGTCTGAAAGTGTGGTCAGGACAGGTACAACACCATACACCATCGGTTCTAACAACGTTGTATTCTCGTTTGGCTGTCTGTGACTTTACATGATAGAAATCATCTCTTACACGTATTAGATCGCTTTTTAGTGCCATTTCTTTTCCCTTGATTTCACGTATGTTTATTTCTGTCATACTACTAGTATTACGTACTACCATTATTTAAAGTCATGTGATAATGTTTATGTAATACTGTAATACTATGTACTGTGTGAAAGAGGAGACAAAAAGAGTCACAACATCAATCAAGATCAATCCTGAAATATGGAAAGAAGCCAAGATTGAAGCTATCCAACGAGAAGTTGATTTATCAGAATTGGTAGAAAATGCTCTAAAAAAAGAACTGAAAGGTTCTAAATTAAAAGGTGGAAAATTATGAGTGAACCAAATCATAATGAAAAAACGACCTCAAAAGTACATGATGTTGAACATAAAATTTCTTATCTTCAAGATAAGATGCCTCAACCCGTATATGCGGATGTTATAAAATTATCAATAGATTACGATACCCTAATTGTAACGTTACTGCTTTTTACTAAACACACAGTACCAAAATTTGATAGAACATTCAGATTTGGTAATGTGCAGTGGGAATTGATAGGTCAAGTAAAGATTCCAATAATAGAGATGTATAAAATATCTCAATATTATGTGANNAAGGACCAATAACACCAGACCAACGTGAATCTTTTCTTGATTTTGGACCTATTGAGGAATAATAAATGACACACAATAATATCGTACAATGCGATAAATGTGGAATACAAATCAAAGGTGATAATAAGTGGATTACGTTAATTCAAAACTCTGTAAAGAAATAATCAGGCTTCTATTGGTTTGATGTTTTCTGTTTTCCAATTTTTATCAGGCAAGACTTGATCGCATAGTGCAGATAATTTCTCAAACTGTTCTTTGTCTAAATCTAGTTCTAATAACTTTCCACCTTCAACATTAAATTTTATTTTGTACATAGTCATTTTCATTATTACATAGTGATCGTATTTAATAAAGTCGTTAGTAATTATGAANNCAAAATGGTCAGATGAGGACATCATTATCAAATATAATGAAATACCAATCTCATTTAGAGAAGTGGGACAAATTTTGCTATTGCTTTGGGGAAATGAAGATCAACGTTATCCACCAGAACAAGGACTTCAAGGAGCTAAAATGTCGCTTGATTTCATAAATGAGTTATTTGCAACCAGAGAACTTACAGATGAATTATTGAGAAAATACAAATTGATAAAATAACTCATCTCCCGACACTTGACAAGGAGAATTATCTCCCGTTAATTTGACAGTTCCACAAAACAAAATATTTATTAGGTACNNGGGCCCGTAACTACGAGAAAATTAAATGATGCAGGAGTCCATAACATAATGGATCTTCTTGTAAGAGGTCCAGTTGATATCTCTGAAATCACTGGAATGGATTTAGAAGTTGCAGTAAAATTGGTGACCAAAGCACGCCAACAGCTAGTTGAAGATGGTAGAATAGACAAGGACTTTGTCACTGCCACTGAAATTTACAAAAGAAGACAGGACATTGGCAAGATTTCTACAGGCACAAGTGCACTAGACATGCTATTTGATGGCGGAATTGAAACTCAAGCTATTACCGAAGTTTATGGTGAATTTGGTTCTGGCAAGACACAGTTTTGTCATACAATGTGTGTAAATGTGCAAAAACCAAAAGAAGAGGGAGGGTTAGATGGTGGTGTTTTGTATATTGATACAGAAAACACATTCCGACCTGAAAGAATTGTTTCGATAGCCAAAGCAAAAGGACTTGATCCTGAAAAGGTTCTTGATAGAATTATCGTAGCTAGGGCATACAACAGCGCTCATCAGGAATTAATTATGCAAGAAGCTGGTCCTGTAATAGAAGAGAGTAAAATAAAACTAATTGTAGTAGATTCTGCAGTAGGATTATTCAGGGCAGAATTTCTTGGTAGAGGAACACTTGCTAACAGACAACAAAGACTCAACAAGTTCATGCATCTTCTTGTAAGGACTGCTGAAACATACAACATCGCAGCCATTGCAACAAACCAAGTAATGGCATCTCCTGATACATTCTTTGGTGATCCAACTAGACCAATAGGAGGAAATGTTGTTGCACATACAAGTACATATCGTGTGTACTTTAAGAAATCTGGGAAGAAGAGGATTGCAAGAATGGTTGACAGTCCGCATCATCCAGAACAAGAAGTAATATTTGCTCTGACAGAAGCGGGAGTCGCAGATCTAGAAGAAGAATCAAAGAAGAAAAAGAAAGACGAAGCAGAGGAATAGATTCATAAATTTGATTCTGTAGGATAACTTTCTCTGGCAAATTTGTAGCAAATGTTAAATTAAGGACAACTCAACTCTATTCGAATATGACTACTAAGAAGCCACATGGTCATTCACATGGCTTTATGCATAAATCAAGATCCGTGATGACAAAGGATCGTGTTAGAGGCGTCTCTTTTCTATTACGAGAATTCAAGGAGGGAGATAGAGCACTAGTAATCATAGATCCATCTCAGCACAAAGCATTACCTCACAGAAGGTATCATGGTAAGGTAGGAACTGTAACAGATGTAGGACGAAGAACTGTAACGCTTGACGTAAAGCTTGGTAACAAGACAAAGACTCTAATCACAAGATTAGATCATATCAAACCCTTTGGTGTATAAAATGGAAGAGGTAAGAAAGAAACAATCAATTTCCATTTCTGAAGTTAAGGAGCTTATGGAAAAATCTGACCCAGAATCAATGGATCAGATACAACGCTGGACATATGACTATGTTTTAAAATTTGCTAAACTAGATGGAAAGACTGCAAAGAAACTAAAACAACAACTTGTCAAAGACTGTAGCATTACAGAAGAGGAAGCAGTAGAAATTGTAAATAATCTTCCAACAACTGAAGCAGAACTACGAGCTTTTACTTTTGGTTGGAAAAAGCTGATTCTAGCAGAGACGCTAGAAAAGATGCTGAAAATTATCAAGGAGAACGTATAATCACGAGTGATTGTTCTTGGAAAGAACTCAACCTAGAAAGTATGAAGAGTACGCATACGTCTTAGACTTTGTATCTCGAGGAAAATCTCGAACAGTTAGAGGACGCGATGGAATAATAATAACCGCATTAGGCGAAGACAGATTGACTGTTTTAGAACTACTTGGCGTCCCAAATTCTACGTTTGAAATTGGAGAAAGAGTATACATTGGAAAAGAAGGAAGAACCAAAGTGCTATCTGTATTGGGAAGATTAGAACATAATAACATTTCAGCATCTGCACAAAGTGAACTTTCTGGAGTAGTGGAAAAAATCGTTTTACAAAACGAACAAAGATTCATAGATTATCTAAACAATGCACAACCACTCACTCCAAGAATCCATGCACTGGAATTAATCCCTGGAGTTGGCAAGACATACATGAAAACAATGCTTGAAGAACGGGAAAAGAAAAAATTTACAGACTTTAAGGACTTGCAAGACAGAGTAGGACTAAAAGAACCTGTAAAACAAATTGCAAAGAGGATACTTGAAGAAATAACTGGCGAATCAAGAATGAACCTCTTTGTCAGACGATGAATAGACGTCGTTCACTTGGACAACACTTCCTAATTTCAGAATCCATCGCAAAATCGATCGTTGATTATGCTAACATTACAAAAAAGGATACAGTTCTTGAGATTGGCACAGGAAAAGGAATACTCTTGCCATTTCTTTGCCATACTGCAAAAAAAGTGATATCTGTAGAAACAGACAAAGAACTTCATATTACAACATCAAAGAAATTTTCTAATTTTGTAAATCTAGAGTTAGTTCAGGGCAATGGGTTTAGACTAGATCTAGCATTTACGATTCTTGTATCAAATTTACCATATTCTCAAAGCCGTAGGGCAATAGAATGGCTAATCCAGAAGAACTATTCACATGCTGTAATAATGGTGCAAAAGGAATTTGCTGAAAAGCTAATGGCCAAAGATGGCAAGAGTCGTAAGGCAGTAACAATTCTTGCAAATTATGGTACAAAAATAGAGGCACTTATGGATGTAAAAAAATCCAATTTTTCTCCTNNGAAGACCTGACAAATGGTGAGATAATAAAACTTGCAAAACAAATTAACAAAAACTGAGCATTATTCTCCTGCAGAAGACACTATTTTTTTTGCAAATTACATTGAGCATGAAAAAGGAAATAATGCTCTTGATATTGGCACTGGTTCTGGTTATCTGGCAAAAGTTCTACTACCAAATTTCGATCATGTAGTGGCTACAGACATTAGCTACGATTCAATAAAGATAGCACACACAATAATAGAGGACTGTATTTGTTGCAATGCTGCAGATGCACTATGCATTGATTTTGATCTAGTTATTTGTAATATGCCTTATTTGCCATCAGACAAAATTGCGGATGCAACGGTAGATGGTTTACATGAAGGACTGGAAGTTCCCTTGAGAATTATTAAAGCAGCAAAAAATGTTTTGAAAAAAAATGGTAAGATGATTTTCTTAACTTCTTCACTTGCAAACTATGAAAAATTACTAAAGCTAACTGAATCATTAGGATTTCAAGTAAAAATAGTTGCAACAAAGAAGATGTTCTTTGAAGAATTAATTCTTGTTGAGGCCATAAAATAATTATTTCCTGAGTTTTTGTTTTGCTATTTCTGCAATTGTCTCAGCCATTTTTGATGTAGAGGTATTACCACCAATATCATACGTAACGTATTTTCCCTCATTAATTACCTGCTCGGTGGCAGCAAAGATTGCATTTTTTATTTGAGGTTCCCCAAGATATTCAACCATCCATGCTCCAGACAAAATAGCCGCTGTGGGATTTACCTTGTCCATGCCTTTGTATTTTGGTGCACTTCCATGTGCAGGCTCAAACATTGCATATGAATCACCTATATTTGCAGAGTATACGTTTCCGATAGACCCAATGTTTCCAGAGGCACACTCTGATATGATGTCCATGAATAGATTCGTGCTCAACAAAATAGAATCATTGAATCTCTCTGGATTTTTGACTAGTTGTTGTGTCATGTTGTCTATGTAATATTCTTCAACATCGATTCCAGGATTGTCTCTGATTGCTTTTTCTACCTCACTCCAGAATATCCCATCAGTTTCCTTGAGTATGTTTC
>DUJB01000055.1 GCA_013330055.1 Nitrosopumilaceae archaeon | reverse complement strand
CAATATCCAGAAGGAGGAAAGCCAGCAGAACCAGGGGGAAGACGAGGACCAATATTTGATTACTTTGGTAGTAGCGAAGGATCAGGTGACGCATCATCCAGTGCTAGAAAATTCTATAGAGTATTTGATGTTGCCAAAACACCATTTGGTAGAATTAAAAGAGGATTAGGAGTTCAAGTGCAGAGTTCAGCACCGATCTTTGAAATTGAAGATGTACTAGGAAGACGACCAAGAGGTAAAAAACCAATACAGGAAACCGCTTTTGATGTAAATTTCGATAATAGAGAATACTTTTAGATCCAATTTAATTCAATAATCTTATATTCATTCACTTTTGAAGTTATAATCAATGAAGCGTGTACGATGTAAAGTATGCAATCAAATTACATTTTCACTACGATACATGAACATGAATTTGTGGGGTAAACCAAAGGGAAATCCACAATATTGTAGTAAATGTGATATATATTGGATCAAAGGCAAGAGGAGGTGAATAGATGGAAAAATTAATGATAGCAACAGTAGTTTACAAATTTCTTGTAGATGAAGAAGACGAAGGAAAAATAGTTTCTGATCTTATGAGAAGAAGTCAAAGCTTACATGTATACTCAGTTAATCTAGCGGAAGCTCCATACAACTTACAGCCACAATACTACAAAACATTAATAGCAATTGCAGACCGTTATCAAGCACAACTTGAAGGACAGCAACATCAACAGTATTCAGAACCTACACAACCCCAAGAAGACACTCAACCACCACCAGTAAGAGCAGAACTGCCACAGGAGTAAGTTGAGATTGGAAGTGCAGCAACAACCAGTTCTTCCTTGGGATAATCCAAGGATAAATGACGANNGCACTTTTTGTAAACAGGTCAGAAACCAAGGTATACCAGATTCAAAGGGAGCTAGTCGAGGAAGGTAAACTGAATACGTCAGTTACAGGCCATATTATAAAGGCAAAACCTGATAGACAGGCATCAAAATATCAGGATCTTACTCAGACACAATTCATGCAGATAGACAGTATTCTTAGATGGAGAGATTCACTGATAAGATCAAATGTAAAAAAATACAAATATTTAATTGTAAATTTTTGGAAGGTTTGTAAAACATTAGATGTGCATCCAGACGCATTTTTAATTGATGATTTTAAAGAGATTAATCCACTTGTCGACAAGTTTATTCAACTGTTCAAGGACGGAAAAATTCACTATCTAAACAAGAATGTAAAAAAAAATCCATTAGAACAATCAAAGATGAATCCCCAACATTACTTGGAGGCAATTAGAAGTTATATCAAACGAAATGGACTCGAAGTACCAGATGGAGAACTAGTAATCACAAGAAAGGCAGTTGATCGGTATGCACACTCAAAACTTACTGACAGTGAACGACTACAAGGAATCGCAATAATGACCGAGTTGGATCAAACATTTGGAGATATTTTTACACTGCATAACGAGATTGGTGTTCGTACAAATACATTATTTACAATGAAACCAACCTTTGAAAAGTTTGTAAGAACATTGGACGCATCTGATGAGAATGATGAGATGAGATTGCCAGTAACATGTACTTGGTATAAGACAAGAATCTGGGAAGAAAAGCAGGAAAAGGCAGGCAAGGGAGGATACTTTGAAAAATATATCTTTACACCAAAGGCAAAGGCAGTAGTTGAACGACTAAAGGACAATGAACCAATCCACAATTTTACAAATATCAACGAGGCAAAAAAAGATTATAATGAAAAACTACGTCAGCTCTATGCAACTCTTGGAATAATTAGTAAAAATCCTCTCGAGCAAAAAAATTATGAGGAAGGAGGACTGAAATATTATTTTGTGGAACAGTCCACAGGAGTTATAAGACATAGCTGTGTGCATTGGTTGATGCGTATCACAGGAAATAATGCAGCAGCAGTNNGACTGTGCATTTTGTAGACCACCAGTAGATAACGATAACAGATTTAGAAGATTTGACAATCTAAAACATGCACTAATTTATTATAATAATGGCGGAAAGACTAAAAAACAGATGATTACGGAGTACAAAAATGCTAGACCATAAGGCAAGAATGGTATACCTGATAACGGTATTCCGAATCTCAGAACATGCCAAGAAACTGAAACAGGAAGGAAGAACAGCCTTGATGGACTTTATTCGTAAGCAAATAGCACCAACTGTTGATTATCGAGAATGGAATCAACTCGAACATGATATATCTGAACTTAAAAAAACAGTAAACAGGTATATGATTGATGGATTAATGACATCCTTAAAACCAGAGAAGATTTCAAGTGAGGCTGAAAAGATATTCCAGGATGACATTTCAGAATTGGATAGTAAGGTCAGAGATGAGATGAAAAAAATCGATTTAAAGAAACTAAAAGAAAGTATTCCTAAAGATCAGATGGAACAGTTAAATAATTTATTTGATATGGTCTTAAAAGAGAAAGGCGATGAGGAAAAGAGGTAGAACGCAAAATTGATGGTAGCACCACCTGATGCTGGAAAGACAATTGGGCCATTATGCCCAATCTGTAAAAAACCATACAATGAACATTCATGGTTACAAAAACAAGAATGTAATCGAAGAATGAAAAGAGAAGACCGAGATCAAGTGTGGCAGAAAGAAAAGGAATCCTTCCGTTGATAAAGATGAAAAAATATTCAAATAAAATCCAGTGTCCGACAGAACCTTACAGAGATTACACAAAACACAAATGGACATACCCCAAACCAACAAAATCTGGGAGAGATGTAATTGAAATATGGAATGACTTAAAACATGCTTGGTCATCATACAAAATATATCGTTTATACAATGACAAAATTAACATGGTAATAAAAGCAAAATTAATTAGAAAATTACAAGATGATTTAGGAATCACACAGGAGAAATTTACAGAACTTCATGGAGTATTTAGTAATGAGTGAACAAAAACAGAAATTCAGATTGGATAAAAAATCATTTTTAATAGGGTTAATGATTGGTGGAAACGCATCATTATGGACAATAGTAGCAATTGTGAAACATTGGATATGAGTGAAGAAGGGCAGAAACCAAAGCATAGTGTAATGAAGATATGCAAGTATTGTAGTAACATTGAAGGAATTGCAAGACCACTTTGTACTGAATGTGGTAATGATAAATTTTGGAGGCAAAGAGATGTCATTTAACTGGTGTCAAAGATGTGGCGATGAATCTTATGGAAAAGAGTTCTGCCTTGATTGTAAGGAACGACTACAGAAATATGAAATTTGGAGAAACAAAAATGTCAAGTAAATATCACTGTCATTATAAAAAATTGGCACGAATTTACAAGTTTCTTTATGATAAATTTGGCTTATTAAATTGTAGTAAATGTGGGATGATAGTAAGACAAAAAAATAGCAAAAAACATTGGAGTAAACATGTCAAATCCTAACAAGCCGAAAAGTGTTCATGAAGCTGTGGCTAGAACATTTTATCCTGAAGACAGAATTTGTAAAAGATGTAATCATAATGCCTGTAAAAGCTGTCAGGATTGGTGTGATATACTTGCAAACAATGAAGAAGAAGTGAAAGAATATGGAGTACATATAATTGACAAATTAAAAGACGGTAATGGAAAATACGTTGATTATCCNNCATGACGAATGTATGAGTGGTGTCTGTGTATGTGAGTGTCATAAACATGATTAAGAAATTAAAAAAGAAAAAAACTAGTAAATTTGCAAAAACTGGTAAATTTGTTCTAGGTGCTGGACCACTTTACAAACCACAAGGTTATTTGAAAGTTTATAATATAAGTACAAAAACACTAACAAATAAAAAATATAAAATAATCTATTGTGATCCACCTTGGAAATATGGGGATGTGAATACAGGCGGAAATTTCAAAAGTGGAAGTGCAAATCATTATCTAACAATGACGGTGGCTGAAATTGAAGATGTGCTACTAACAGTCAAAAAAGCCGATAATTGTGTTCTATTCATGTGGAGTACATTTCCAATGATTCCAGATGCTTTAGAGATTATGAAACATTCAGGTTTTAAATTTAAGACAGTAGCTTTTACTTGGGTTAAAAAAACTGTAAATGGTAAGGATGTTTTTGGTATGGGAAGATGGACAAGAGGCAATCCCGAAATTTGTCTATTAGGAATAATCGGAAAACCAAAGGCGATAGATCACTCAATACCAAACCTTACCTATGCTGAAGTAGGAAGACATTCACAAAAACCAAAAATATTTTACGAAAAGATCGAAAAACTTTGTGGAAAATTGCC
>DUJB01000082.1 GCA_013330055.1 Nitrosopumilaceae archaeon | reverse complement strand
AATTACCAATGTCTGTAGGAACAGTAGGTGGCATTGTAAACGTGCATCCAATGATCAAAATCTGTACGAAAATTATTGGAGTGAAATCTGCAAAAGAACTTGCATGTGTAATTGCAGCAACTGGCCTAGCACAGAACTTTAGTGCAATACGAGCTCTTGCTTCTGAAGGAATACAAAAAGGACACATGAGACTACATGCAAGAAACATTGCTGCAGCTGCAGGTTTCAAATCAAATAAGATAGATGAGGTAACAAAGAGAATGATAGAAGAAGGAAACGTCTCAGTGCATCGCGCAAAAGAAATACTAAAAGAATCTTAGCGCCCAAGATATATATCTAAAAACCTTCGGTATGACTACGTTGACGCTAGTTAAATTTGCAATACCCAAAGGTAGTATTGAAGATGCTACCTTCAAGGTTTTAGAAAGATCGTGGACAAAAGTAAAACGAAGAGACAGAACATACCGTGTCACTCTGGATGATCCACAAATTGAAGTAAAGATGCTAAGACCACAAGAGATCCCAAACCTTGTCTTTGATGGATTATATGATGTTGGTATTACGGGGAAGGATTGGGTACTGGAAACAAATGCAGATGTACAAACTCTTTTGGACTTGGAATATGGAAAAATAAAACTTGTAATCGCAATACCTGATTCATATAATTTTAAATCACTTGATGAAATGATTGCGGCGTATGCAAAAAAGAAAAAGATACTTAGAATCTCCTCTGAATATCTTACAACAGCTGCAAAATTCATAAAACAATCTAAAAGTTACAAAAAACTTTATGGCTCAAAAGATCCACTCATNNGCAACTGAAGCAAAACCACCAGACGATGTAGACGCAATAATGGATGTAACAGAAACAGGTACTACACTTACACAAAATCAACTAAAGATAGTAGATACTGTATTGGAATCAAGCGCTATTCTGATAGCAAATAAATCGTCACTACGAGATAAAACAAAGCGGGAAAAGATCTACGATATAGTCACTATGTTACGTGGTGCTGTAGAAGGAAAAGAACACCTACACATATTTCTAAACGTACAAGAAAAGAATCTTAATAAATTGCTAAAAGAACTACCGTCACTTAAACGACCCACGATTAGTCCTCTTAGTGAGAAGGGATGGTACGGACTAAACACCATAATTCCAAAGTCTGAATTTCACAAACTTATTCCAAAACTTCGAAAGATAGCACAGGGATTAGTAGTACACGAGCCAAAGCAAATACTTGCACTAGAGGAGATAAAACGAGATGAGGAAAATTGATGAGAACCATCATAGTTCGAAATATCAATACTACGATAGCAGATGTACGACAACGACCTAAACCAACAGGGAAACAAAAGAAAATAGTTAATGAGATACTTCTTGATGTACAAAAAAATCCACAAGACAGTACGCTAATAAAATACGAAAAAAGGGATGGTAAGCTAAAAGCAGATCTGAAATCAATTAGAGTAACAAGATCTGAAATCAAGAATGCATACTCTAAAGTAACAAAAGATCAAATTGATGCCATTAAGCTTGCAAAAAAAAGGCTGGAAAGAACAGAGCTTACACTAAAAAGCAAACTAGAGAAATTTACAATTCAAGCAGATGGAATAAAAATTGTTAAAATGTTTGTGCCTATTGAAAGTGTAGGCTGCTACATCCCAGGTGGTGAAGCTAGATATCCTAGCACGGTAATCATGTCTGTAATTCCAGCCAAGGTGGCTGGTGTAAAAAAAATTGTTGCTATTTCGCCACCTGATAAAAATGGCGACATTGATCCACTTACTCTTGTTGCTGCAGACATTTGTGGAGTAGATGAATTTTACAAAGCTGGTATAGCAGGAATTGCGGCACTAGCATATGGTACTAAATCTGTACCTAAAGTGGATAAGATAGTTGGACCTGGAGGCTTGTTCGTTACTATTGCTAAATATCTTGTAAGCGAGACTGTCTCAGTTGATATGGTTGCAGGCCCAACCGAACTTGCAATCATTGCAGATTCCTCTGCA
Organism: Nitrosopumilaceae archaeon; assembly: GCA_013330055.1. Lineage (GTDB taxonomy): Archaea > Thermoproteota > Nitrososphaeria > Nitrososphaerales > Nitrosopumilaceae > UBA8516 > UBA8516 sp8516u. The sequence continues at coordinate 5,529 of DUJB01000082.1, read as the reverse complement.
GACCCAAATGTTGTTGCTTCTGATCTAATATCTCAAGCAGAACACGGACCTGCTTCTACGTGTTGTTTGATAACCACTTCTACTAGACTAAAAAATATGGTACTAGATTCATTACAAAAACAAATAAGTAAAATACAAAGACGAGAATTTGTTAAGGCAAGTTTGAAAAACAATGGATTTGTTGCAATTTGCAAGAGCGAATCAGAAGTTATAGAATTTGCAAACCAATTTGCTCCAGAACACTTAGAAATAATCACAAAAAATCCACAACAAATAGCGCAAAAGATTAGCTCCGCCGGTCTTGTACTGATAGGAAAAGACACTCCATCTTCAGCAAGTGATTATCTACTAGGCTCAAATCACATCCTTCCCACAAACGGATTTGCAAGAGCTAGAGGATCTCTTGGAGTACTGGATTTTATGAAAATACAAACCCAGGTAGAAACTTCAAAATCTGANNCCAAATCACTATGAAGCGGTAAGGACTAGATTAAAATGAAATCTGGTTGGTTCCAAAAAAAAATAGAACAACTGTCAAAGCTAAAAGGATATCAGAAACCTGACAAGTATTCAAATGCGCTAAAACTTGATTCTAATGAAAACTATGCAATAGACAGAGAATTCTCCTTGGATCTGATAAAACAAACCGAAGAGAATCTTGACGTGAGAGAATACCCACTAAGTGACACTGAACGACTCACAGAATCACTATCTAGATACATCAAACTGCCACAAGAAATGATTGGCGTAGGAAATGGCTCCGATCAAATCATTGATCTAATATTGACAAACTTTGCTTGCAAAGATACAAAAATTCTGACTTCAGAACCGACCTTTGGTTTCTTTGAAGAAAGATGCAAGTTGTATTCTATTCCAACAATTAAGATTCCCTTTACAAATAATATGACACTCGAATTAGAAAAGTTTCTTTCAAAAATAAAAAAGGCTGACATTCTTTATCTTGATTCCCCAAACAACCCAACTGGATTTCAGTTTTCAAAAAATAAACTAGAACAACTAATCAAAGAATTCAATGGTCTTGTAATAATAGACGAAGCATATGTAGAATTTGCTGACTATTCTATTATAGACATGACAAAGAAAAGAGATAATCTGATTGTGTTAAGGACGCTTTCAAAATCATTTGGACTTGCAGGACTTCGTGTTGGATATTTAATTTCAAACAAAAAGATTGCTAGTTTATTTACAAAAACCATTCAATACCCATATCCGTTAAACACGGTTGCAATAGAGACAGCAATTTTAGCTTTACAAAAATCAAAACAAATCTATGAGATTTGCAAACTCATAAAAAAAGAAAGGTCTAGAATAATAGAAACACTTCGTAGTATGGGTGTTTTTGAAGTCTTTGATTCAAAGGCAAATTTTGTACTTTTTAACGCACCTGGTTCTGGGCTGCGTATCTACAAGGCTCTCATAGAACAAGGAATCGTGGTGAAAAATCTAGGAAAAATGGGAAGGCATGACGGTTGCTTGAGGGTCACAGTAGGTTCAGAAGAGATGAATTCAAAATTCTTACTAGCAATACGTGATCTATTGAGATGACAATTCAAAGATTAGATGACGGTATATTTGTGGACACTGCAAAGATTGACAAAATAAAAAATCTTGATAGTGTGATATTTGACTGTGATGGTGTACTCATAGATATTTCAAATTCNNCAGATGATTGATGGTTTTAAAGCTACAGGAGGTTTTAATGATGAAGTTGATGTTACTTACTCACTCATTCTTTCAGTTGTAGCAGCAAAAAAACTAGACAGAAATGCATCTGAATTTATTTTTGATGTAATTAAAAATGCAGACCAGACTGGCATCTCGTCTGTAGAAACATATCTAAACAAACTTGATATGGATATTTCTGAAATCAGAAAACAACTAGCATATCCTGGACAGCATGATACAAACCCATTGTATTCTTTATTTGATGAAATATTTTATGGCGCTAATCTGTATTATGAACTTTATAATAGAAAACCACAATTTTTTAACGATAAGGGACTAATCGATAACGACATAGTGCTTGTCAAAAAAGAACTAATCGAAAAACTGCGAAAAAAATTTGGAAAAAAAATCTCTATAGTGTCAGGACGTGGTTTTGTTTCTACAAAATATTCACTAAAGAAATTGTTGGATGAGTTTGATTTGAAAAATTCACGATTTTTAGAAGATGAACCACGCGAGTTTGCAAAGCCAAATCCTCAACCACTTGTCTCTTCTATCAAGGGTCTAGAGTCATCATGTTGCATGTTTGTTGGTGACTCAATTGAAGATATTATGATGGCAAGAAAGGCTGATGAACTTGGAAACAAGACAATTTTTTGTGCCATTTATGGCACAAGCAAAGACCCAGAAACAAAACGCAATCTCTTTGAGCAAAAAAATGCCGATATCATACTAGAATCAATAGATCTGATTCCGAAGACATTAAATCTGGTATAGGAATAAAACTCGCTCTCTGCAGGAATTTGTATGAAATCTAGATTAAGCCGCATTAATAGAAAAACAAAAGAGACTGAAGTTTCTGTAACTGTAAATCTTGATGGAAATGGAAAAATTTCAGTAAAGACAGGGATTAATTTTCTTGATCACTTGATCACATCGCTTGGTAAACATGCAATGCTTGATCTTACCCTCAAAGCAGTCTCAAAAGATGGAATAGATCATCACTTGATCGAAGATACAGGTATTGCACTTGCAAACGCAATTGATCTTGCACTTGGAAACAGATCTAGCATAACAAGATTTGGTCATGCATCAGTTCCGATGGATGAATCACTAGCAGAAGTGTCACTTGATCTAGTGAAACGTCAATACAACAAAATTGACTTGGGAATTGAGCGAAATCAGATAGAAGGAATATCAAAAGAAGACCTGGAACACTTTTTCCACTCTTTTGTTCAGAATCTCAATAGCTGTATACACATCACAGTAAAGTATGGAAAAAATGATCATCACAAAATTGAAGCTGCAATAAAGGCCTTTGCGGTTGCATGGAGAACTGCAGCTAGCTATGACAAAAAACAAAAGGGAATCCCAAGTACAAAAGGTGCCATGTAATGGTTAATGTAGCAATTTTTGATTATGGCGCAGGAAACATTTTCAGTCTAAAGTCATCACTTGAAAAAAATGATGCAAAAGTTGATGTAATTACAGATCTTAATCATTCAAACAACTATTCGGGACTTTTGTTGCCTGGCGTAGGAAATTTTGATCCTGCAATACAAAGTCTAAATTCATCAAAAAAAGCATTTGCTGATGTAGTAAAAAATCAGATTCCTGTTCTTGGAATATGTCTTGGTATGGAAATGTTCTTTGAAAAAAGTGAAGAAGGAAAGGAAAGTGGCTTGGGAGTTTTAGAAGGCGACGTAATCTTACTTCCAAACAAATTCAAGATACCTCATATGGGATGGAATAATTTGCAAATAAAAAAANNCTTTTTGGTACCCAGTTTCACCCCGAAAAATCTAGCAAAGTAGGTTCTATGATGATAAAGAACTTTTTACGAGAGTGTAAAAAGTGAAAATTATCCCTGCAATTGACCTAATGGATGGTAAGGTAGTGCGCCTTGTCAAAGGTGATCCAAAAAACAAAACAATCTATAGTGACAATCCTGTGGAAATTGCAAAAAAATGGGAGAAAGCAGGCGCAGATAAGATACACGTTGTGGATCTTGATGCAACCCTTGGCAGTGGTTCAAATTTACAAATCATCAAAAAAATTGCTCAAGAAATTTCCATTCCAATTCAAGCCGCAGGCGGATTGCGTGATGAAGAAACTATTTCTAATGCACTTTCATTTGCAGACAATGTAGTTATTGGTACTTTTGCATTCAAAAACAAAGAAAGCTTGCCAGAAATTTTAGCAAAATTTGGGAAGAAGAAATTCATTATCTCCGTAGATCAACTAAACGGAAAAATTGTCATAGATGGATGGAGACAAAGTACTGGGATAGAACTGATTACAGGAATCGAGGATTTTTTAAAAATCGGCCTATCTGAATTTCTCTTAACTAGTGTTGACAGAGATGGAACTTTATTGGGACCAGACATTGCTTCTCTAACCAAAGCCTGTAAAATAAAAAATGCAATGATAATTGCAAGCGGTGGAATATCTGATGTTAAAGATACGATAGCTGTAAAAAAATGTGGTGCAGCTGGAGTGATTCTTGGAAAAGCACTATATGATGGAAGAATTTCAATGGAAGAGGTTAGAGCGATAGCATGACTTTAACCAAAAGAGTGATTCCATGTTTAGATGTAGATAATGGTAGAGTAGTTAAGGGAATGCACTTTGCATCAATAAAAGACGCAGGAGATCCTGTCTCACTAGCAGAAAAATACAGCAAAGAGGGTGCAGATGAGATCATCTTTCTTGATATTACTGCATCAGAACAAGGAAGAGAAACAATCAAGGCACTTGTTTCAAAAGTAGCTCAAGTGATTGATATCCCATTTACTGTTGGTGGAGGCGTCAAAACACTACAACACGCAAGAGATATTTTGTTAAGTGGTGCTGACAAGGTTGCAATAAACACAGGCGCTGTAAAAAATCCAGAAATCTTGACAAAATTGATGGAAATTTTTGGAAAGCAATGTGTAGTTGTTGCCATGGATGTAAAGCGTAATTATGATTATCAAAAAGGAAAACATGTCTTTTCCTCAGATTCTAAAAAATTCTGGTTTGAAGTGTATATCTATGGTGGTAAAACCGCCACTGGACTTGATGCAATAGAGTGGGCAAGACAAGTTGAAATGCTAGGAGCTGGGGAGATTCTACTTACTAGTATTGACATGGATGGCACACAGGAAGGATACGATATCCAACTAACAAAAGAGATCGTTAACTCAGTCAATATTCCAGTTATAGCATCTGGAGGATGCGGAATACCAAAACACATGCTTGATGTTTTTTTACAATCTAACGTGGATGCCGCATTAGCTGCGTCAATATTTCATTATAAGACACATTCTGTGGACAGAGTTAAAGAATATCTTAAAGAAAATGGCGTTCCTGTTAGGATATAAAAGATTAAGAAAGGAAGAAGGTAAAAAATTTTATGAAAAAAACAATAGATGAAATAGATTTTTCAAAAAGTAATGGACTAGTTCCAGTAATAGTGCAAGACATTGGTTCTAAAGAGGTTCTAACCCTTGCATATGCCAACAAAGAATCACTATCTCTCACACAAAAAACTGGCAACTCTTGGTTTTGGAGCAGATCAAGAAATAAACTGTGGATGAAAGGAGAGGAGTCTGGCAATACTCAAAAAGTGAAAGAAATTCTAGTTGACTGCGACTCTGACGCAATCATTTATCTTGTAGAACCAGCTGGGCCTGCTTGTCATACTGGAGAACGTGTCTGTTTTCACAATGCTTTGGAAAAAAAATAATTCTAGCCTGTTTTGTTAAGTGTAGGTTTCAATAATTTTTCAATTTGAGTTTCTTCACCTGGTGTAAAACCTGGAAGAGTCTCATTAAGGATTTCAAAACTAAGAGGGTCATATTT
>DUJB01000017.1 GCA_013330055.1 Nitrosopumilaceae archaeon | reverse complement strand
GTTTGAGGCGATTTTCCTAATTGCCGGTTAGTGTGAAATCCACCAAGTGTGTAAATAAACTTGGAAGAATATTTTTTTGAAATATCAATTACATCCTGGCATAAAGAATGAAGTTCTTCTCTAGTTTGTGGTTGGCCTGCCCCTCCTCCAAATACTATCAAATCCTCAGCATGTCTATATTCCCATTTTTCATCTGGTAGATCAATGTAGCCTCCCCTATCTAGCACATAACCTGGATAGGAGGATTTTGCAACTCTAAATTTTTTTGTGTTTAAATTGTCATTGATAAAATCCACCACGATGCTTCCTACATTTCCCATGTCTTGCATTGCTGCAATCACGATAGGTTTTTCCAAATTTGGCTCAGATTCTTGGATGAAATCCATACTTGCTGTAATTTCTTTTCGAATTAATAGTTGTCCTAATACGTCTGGACAAAACTTTGACACGCGTTGTAAATTAGAAAAAATAAATCTCATAAAAACATAATTTATCATGTGGGAAGATTCTTTGCCTGTGAAAAATGTGGAGAGATAGTTGATAGAAGAAAAAAATCAGAGCATAAATGTCCTGTAGATATTAAGTAATAGTAAAAATTTGTTATACTCAAACCATTTTATGTCTATAATCATTTAGAAAATGATTAAAATTTAAACAAATTTTAATGAATTGCTTGTCACTTTTTATATTTTTCAAGCAAGTTAATATTGTATGAAAGAAGGCAAACCAATCTCCTACAAAAAAGAAAAGAAATTTTCCGAAAAAAAGGAGGAGGAGCTCTGGCCAGCGACATAAGTGTTAAAGGATTAACTTCAGTCACTTTACTACGACGAACAAAAGTTGGTGCCACTGCTGGATTAGTTGGAGGATTTGCAATATTTCTAACAATATTCGCAATTGATGCTACCATTGATGTTGTACCTGGTACCTTTTACAAGATTGTGGGAATACCGATAGGCCTTGCTGGAGTAGCTGCTACTGTTTTTGGAATGATTGCCCATATGGTCACTGCAGCTTTGATTGGAGCAGTCTTTTGTTTCTCTTCTGGGTTACATAAAAAATTAGATATACGAAATTCAAAAAAGGGGGCGCTAGCTGGGGGAGTAACTGGAGTTGTGGTGTATGCTGTTTTCTTTATTCCAATTACCATGTTTATCATAGTTCCTACAATGGAGTCCAATGTAGAATCAGATCAATTTCTTACCATATTAGGAAACATTGAGTCAATCAATCTGTTGGATAATCTTAGTCTGATTATATGGGGAGCGCTTGAACTTCATATTGTATTTGGTATTATAATGGGGATTTTTTGTGGTATGGTTTTAGAAAACGAAGGAAATGAAAAAGTAACACACCGAGATGACAAAAAACTAAAAACATTAACAATTGGAATCATGATTGGCACTGCTGCAATTGGGCTGTATTATGGAATCTTGCCGATGTATTCGGTGCCAACAACAGATTCTCAATTATCACTTGGGCTTGACGAATTACAAGAGGGATTGACATACAAAAAATTTTTGGAACTTGAACTTGTGGAAAAAACTAGTTTAATAAAAATGATGTCGCCAAGAACAATCGACTTGATACTGGACGAGGCAAAAAAACATAACAGCAAAGTAAATGAGAGTATTGAGGAATTGTTACTATATACCCAGTCATCTGAGTTAAAATTTAGTCAAATTTCAGAGTTGAGTGCAATAAAAGGAAATGAAGCCAAAGGTCGTGTGATGATAGTTTCTACAGGAGAAAAAAATTTTTTGCGATTTGAAGATTTTAGCATATCCAATATTCCTGATCTTTATGTGTATTTGACAAAATCAGGTGACATCAGTAGTGGCTATGATGTGGGCCGATTGAAGGCAAACGGTGGAGACCAAAACTACGATATTACTGGAATAGATACTAATACGTATTCAATTGTGATAATTTACAGCAAATCATTTGAACTCTATGCGGCATCGGCAGATCTTCCAAAACAATTTGTGTAGGGACAGAGCTAGTTCCTTTAATATTATTAATCCCAATCTTGTAGGATGGCTTGAATTTTAGAAATAAGTTTTGTTTCTTCTAATGATGAAAGAATTGAAATTCTAATGTTCTTAATTCTCATAACGTCGTCAGAGTATAACTGGTATGCATCAATGATATGGTTAAAGTCATAACTTTTGATGTATGTTTTTGCAACTTTCAAAAGTTCAGAAAAATTATCAGATTTATAATCCAAAGTCTCAATTTTATTGCATAAGACGTTGATTAACCCATGAATTTTGTCAAGTTGGACTTGTATAGTATCAAGATCGCTTGGCTTGTCCTTCATATCCTTTAGAAAATTATAAGATTCAGATATTTGAGTCAAAAGACTTTTGAAATATTCATCCATTTTTCTTATTCATGTTAATTTAAGGTATGTTTTAATTTCATCATAAAGTACAAAAGGTATGGTCCAAGTCCTTTATCAAGATCTCAGTAACAAAGATTTTAACTATTACTACATTGGCATACCGCGGGATTGGAAGGGAGGTAAGGATGATGAAGTTACAGTAGTAGTTTCTGATATATGTGTGATCATACCACAAACAATTTCAGGGGCTACAGGTGAATTAAAAGTTCTCAGGCTACTTGAGGCAATGATGGAAGGTGGTGTAATTAATGCTGGGGATATTCAAAAAGCAATAGAACATATTCTATAATTAGTCTATGATAGAAATNNAGATTCACAGCTTCGTCTCTCGATAAAGCAACTAAGGTCTGTGAGCTTGCTACTTCTCCTATCGAAATTCCTAACTTCATGGCTTCTTTTTCGCTTGGAGCCTCATAAATCCAGACGGAATCATACCTTCCAATAGTCCAATAAGACGAAATTATTTTTACTCCTGCTGGCAAGTTTTGTAAAACTTTATTCCCAGTTTCAGCTACGTCTTTTGCTTTTTTTCTAAATTTTATGAGAGAAATGAATATCATTACTTATCATTACCAAACAAATTATTTAAGATTATAGGGCAAGCGCAAAATTTTCATTTAAAAAAATGATCTTCTTTTGAATATTCATTTGTCTTACCACATCCTGGACAAATTAGAGATATCTCGAGATTGTAGTTTGGTTTATGCCATGATGATGTGTCATTCATTTGATATTTTGATGAAAATTCGCCTCTACAACTCTTGCATTTTACCATCAAAGGCATATTGAGAGTCCTATCAATAATTATTTCAATATTTTATACTGTTCCTATCAGGAGAACCTAACTATTAGTTAGATTTCTCCAAATCAATTATGTACCATAACTTGGTCTGTTACTGGATTTTCAGGATATCTTACAAGATTATGAAATCATTTCTCTTTTCTTGAATGCGTATATCGATAGAATACTGGATACCAAAATGTATCCTAAAAGTACTAGCAAGCTTTCTGAGACATAAGGTACAAACCTATGAACGTCAAACGGTCCACGTGGTAAATCTCCTGGTACTAAATCACTAGGATATGGAATGACCAGAATCGTGCCTATTATTTTTGATGAAAAAGTTGGTGTAAACCATGGTTTGGTATCAACAAATCCAATCAACACTTGATCAATAATCGGTAAAATCATAATAAATAAAAAGAAAACAAGCACTGCTGCACCTGTTGGGCCTCTAAAAATGGAACTTACAAGAAATGCTATACTCATCATTGATGTTACAGAAACAAACGCAAATCCAAGAGAATAGAAAATTTCTTCAGGGATAGTTTGGTATTTTAATTCAGTTGCTGTAATGATTACTCCAAAGTACACGCCAATTATCAAAAATGAAACTAATTCTGCTGCAAAAAACTTACCAAGCCAAATTGATGATTTTGATACAGGATTTGGAAATAATGCGTATCCAGTTCTTTCGTGAAATTCTGAAAGAAGAGAATTGCTTCCAAAAAATGCAGCAGAAATTACAAGCAGGTATGGTAAAAACCCAAGTGGGAATGTCAAATAATCATATACTGATAACTGTGAATCTATCTGAATAAGTTGTGGGGTTACAACCAATACTAGAGATACAGCTAACGCGATTCCTATGTTGGCAAGGATTTTTTTACCTCTGAGAAATTTCAGTAATTCAAATCGACATACTGTAATGATTTGAGATGATTGACTTGGTAATTGTATTTGGGCCATTTTCATCCTACTGATTGAGATACCAGATCCAGGTAAAGTGACTCTAAATCAGAATCAAGCTGCTTGAAGGTAACAATTCGTAATCCATGTTCTTGTAGCTGTTCAAGCAAATCTGCTCTGGCACTTAATCCTCCGCTAAAAGTAACAATAAGACTCAATGTCAATTCATGTTTTACATCCACAACTCCAGGTAAGTTAGTTATTGACGATATTTGAGACTTGGATGGAAGCTCGACTAGATCAATTTGTATTCTAGAATTTTTAGAAAGGTTTCCAATGTTACTTACATCTTCAACTCTGAGTAGTTTTCCTTTATCAATTAAGGCTACCTTATCACAGATCTCTTGGGTTTCTCCNNCCAAGCAAGTGTGAGCTCATAAAGATTGTTTTGTCATTTTTCTTCAATGATTTTATGATGTCCCGAACTTCAATCATGCCTCGTGGGTCAAGACCTGAGGTTACTTCGTCAACTATTATGATTGAAGGATCGTGAAGTAAAGCAGCAGCAATAGCTAATCGCTGTTTCATTCCTTTTGAGAACTTGTGAACTTTTTTTGTGCTCCATTCAGATAATCGCACAAGTTCCAAGGTTTCTTTTGTTCTTGAACTAATATCGTTTTTAGACATACCTCGGAGTTTTCCAAAGTATTCTAAAATCTCCTTAGGATTAAGATACGGATAAAACTCTGGAGTTTCTACTACTGCTCCAACATTTTGCATCGCTTTTCTTGTTTCTTTAGTAATATCAAAGCCAGAAAGATATGCCTTACCTGAAGTAGGGCTCAACAAACCAGTAAGAATTTTGATTGTTGTTGATTTGCCAGAACCATTAGGTCCCAAGTATCCAGCACAAGTATTTTGTGTCACCTTAAGATTTAGCCTATCAAGAGCAGTGAATCCTGAATAACTCTTTGAAAGATTTTCAGTTACTAAAACTTCATTTGCCATGATTTTGATTTATCTCCATTAGGATTGTAACAAGCCATTGTTGTAAAAGAAGTTTAAGGCATTTAGGAATTCGTTCTCAGAGACGACCTCATTTTGAATCATCCATTTTGCAATCATGTTCTTGTACCACGATGGTATTGTAGTTCCGTCTAATCCAATGATATCTAAAAGCTCCGAATCNNGCCCACTTGTTTAAAAGATCCCATTCGATAATATCTTCTTGTTGTGACTCGTCTGGAATATTTTCCCCAGACAAGATTGTTAAGGTATCAGTGTTTACCCCGATTTGTGGTTCAATTACTTCAATTGCATTTAGGAATTTTGCATCCCGTGTACTGAGTTCGTGATCCCACCCTCTAAAGATTAGATCTGACAAGTCCATTGGTTTTGCAAAGGTAATGTCAAATGCGGCTTCTACGAATATTCCTCGAGGAATTAAAGATACTTCTGCACTTTGGAAGTATCCGTGAGGATCATTAATAATAGATTCTCCCTGATGTAATCGAATAAAGGTATCACTTTGATGCAAAGCTCTCTCAAAGCCACGTAGATTCATGTAAAGACTGATGTGTTCTAATCCTTGAATGCCAGAGTTTTCATATAATAGCATGCTTAGTCTGACAGTTTTTCCAGTTTCAATTTTTGCAGTAGGCATAGAGTTTGTTAATTTTATCACATCCTGTATGATTGCTCCCTGGCATAATGCAGTTGGATCATCAGGACAGGCAACAATTACGCCGCTACCAGTTATTGATTGTGTAGTAAACTTGGGCGGGGTTGCAACGCTTCCTCCTCCACCTGAAGTGATTTCTTGACCTATTCCAAAGTCGGAAAGTGAGAATATAGTTACACTTGCTGTAAATGGTCCTGGTCCTGACGTAGGTGTGATTATTGGTATCAGTCTTTCTTCTTGTTGGAACTTTCCATCATCATTTTCATCATGCAGTATTCTAATCCTGTTGAGAGAGATACCTTGGGATTTTAGATCATCTGAAGTAAATGTAAATGAAAGCGTACAACCGTTCTCACAAGCATTGTCGTTAGCAGAATTAATCTCAATTGTATGTCCAAGGAATCTAAAGGATCCTTCTGATGCCATTGACTTTGATATTGTTACCTTGTCTGAACCATCAGGAAACGTCATTCCAACCGTTAATCCTGAAGGCAATACGGTAGTTGCAGTGCCGTTTGGTTCAACTGACTTTTGAACGTTGAACGGAGCAAACGAACCCGTTAGAGGCTTTGATTTTGAAACTGATACAACGGAGGATTCAGCTTCATTTTTCAGGTTTGCAGTTGGTTTTACGATTGCAATTGTATCTCCAATTGCAGGGTCAAGTGCAACATTAGTGTTTAATTCTAGGATAGTGATCTTAAAGGTCAATGCGTTGATCCATCTTCCTTCATAATTATCTCCAGGAGATATTGGGTTTCCTAAGATGTCAGCAAAACTAAACACAGAATCTATTGCATCCTTGTCTAATGTTCCAAGACCACCAGCTCTGTTGGTTGGCTTGTCAAATCTCAAAATTAATTCGTCTTTTGGTGAGATTGTAACATCATCTGACATGTCGTCTCCCTCATCGTGGTTTGCTGCAACAGGATCATCGGCTACAAAGGCAGTAATCTGTGGTGCAAATATGCTAGTAAAGTTGCCTGCCAATTGAGGTGATGGAGTAGTTGATGCTACAAATTTCCCTGACGCGCTGGCTAGATTTGATGCTGGCTGTATGGCAAACCTTGTGTCACCTGGAGTTGGATTTCCTCCGGTAGAATCATTTATCGTAATTACAAGCAATTTTGGATTGATATATTTGCCTGTATAGTCTTGGCCAAGAGATACTGCTGTAACATTGTCGTTTGCGGTAAATTTGAGCAAAGCATCAATTTCAGATTTTGTGGCAGCTGGAGGCCTGTTTGTATCCTGAGAGAACAAAACGGTAATCGTGTCTCCATCTGAATAACCTGATGGGGTACCGTCGTCACTAGCCATTATAGCATCAATGAACACATCCGTAGGATTCTTCGTTACCGTAATCGTAAAGTTTGCATTACCTACATTTCCTTCTCTGTCGGTTGCAACACATCCTACTGCATTATCTCCAATTACAAAGGTAGAACCTGGAGGAGGCAGGCATTGTGGTTGGTGAACACGCTCACCTAGTATTCTGTCTGCATCAAATGGCGGATCACCAAGTTTTTCTGGCAAATCAAATGTAATTCCGGAATCAAAGTTTACTGCAGCTACATCATCGTGTTNNTACTGCAGCTACATCATCATGTAACGGAGTTTCAACTGTAATGGTGTCCATTGCTGGTTTTATTACTGGCCTTGTAGTGTCCTCCACAGTAATTGTAGATGTACATGTTGCAGTGTTTCCAATATCATCAACTGCAGTAAACAAGGTAGTTGTAGTACCTAGAGGGAATTGTGTTTTACCATCCTTTGTAGCATTATGTAAAGTGAGCGTTTCTTTATCTTGAGTCATTTGTGGGAAGCCATTGTCCACATCAAGAACAACAAGATTGAGGAATTTGTTAATATTGTTAAGATGGCCGGTTGTAGCTATACTTGTTGCATTTACACCAAAAATAATTTCTGATTCTAGTATTAATGGAACAGAACAAACGTCTTGGTTTATTGTTGGAATGGCAGTGTCTACTATTACCTCTTCACCAGGAGGTACCATGTAGATTTTTTGCTTACTGTTGAACTTTACAAGTACATCGATTGTTTCGTGGTTTGTATCTGGGGCAGTAAATGCAAAGTTAAATGGATTAAAGTGCAAACCATCACCAACGCCTATAGTTGCAGTAGCGTTTCTTCCAACATCATCGAAGAATTGAACCTTTATGTTTCCTCTAATAACATCCACCTGTCCGCTACCACAAGTCAGCTGAAGGCGGTTACCTGGATTTAGCTCCACTTGTACAGAGTTATCACACCCACTAATTTTTGCCTCCATTGGATTTACTGAAACCAGAGGAGTAACGTCCGCTTGAATGAAAACGCCCTTGTCTTGTTCTCTTGAATCCCTTATAGTTAAGACCTGATCACCATAGTCTACTATCACACCTGTAGTCTTGTTTCCTAAATCAGCAAATGTAGTTGAACTTACAACTGGTAACGGATCAACATTGAAGAATATTCCGTCTCTGTCAATGTCAGGGTTGTTAACTGTAATGTTGACTAGCGCAATGTTGCTATCTACAAAACCATCGCTTACCTTAAACTTGAAGTTATCAAAATCAAATGCAATTGGCATAACAGGTGGTGGAGGCTGTGGAGGAAATCCTTGGTTTGCTTGGTATGTTACAGTTGACGATGTTATGTTGGTAGAAAGATCTGTTGTAACCTTTGAGAAGGGATTGATATCAAAAAAGTGTAACTTTTCAATGTCTGCAACATAGAAAAAGTTGGAACCTACTGCAATTGACTGTGTATTGTTAAAGTTTCCTTTTATTTTTGTATTAGATACATTGGACAGGAAGTTCTCTATGAAAAATCCGGTGTTGGAGAATTTCTGGATTCGTGGAGAATTTACATCCTCTCTTTGCTGAATATCTGCTACGTAGAGGTTTCCTGTCCTATCCACTGTTATATCAGTTGGCTCAAAGAATTGGCTAAAGTCGCCTCCATTTTTCGTGCCTACATTGTCTGCTGTAAGGCTAAATCCCTTGGTGTGGTTGTCATTGAGATCACACCCGTCTCCTACATCACACTTGCCAAGCCATCCTAGATAATTGCCTGATGTCAGATTGAATTTGTGAACTCTATGTAACTCGTTATCTGCTGCAAACAGGTTATCAACAGAGTCTACTACCATGTCTGATACTGCTGCTGACCCATCTGGTATAACTAGCGGCAGTTTTGGAGTAAAGTCATTTGAAAACTTGGCTATGGTGGAATTGGTAAAGCTGACATAGATGTTGCTTACAGAGTCAGCAACTACGCTTGTTGCTCTTTGATCAATTGATGCAGAGTCGATTTCGTGTAGCGTTGAATTGTATTTGATTATTTGAGACGGATTTCCTATTGCAAGATATACTTGGTCTGTATTGTCAGTTGAGTTGTGCGCAGTAGATACATCTATGAGTGCACGGGTTTCCGAAACTGTTACATTGTTTTTGAGTGACCCTCTCTCCGAAAACTTTACGAATGTACTATTTTGGGTAGAGGTAACATAAAAGTCATCTGTGCTGTCAACTGCAAGACTAGACATAAAGACAAACTTGTCTGCCACTGAAGGTTGGTTTGCAATTGTTTTTGTGGCAAATACAATCTTTGGAATCTCTGCCCTGCGTGAGTCAGATACCCAAAAGCTTACTGAGCCAACCTCTTCCTTTACATCAATGTCTCGAAGTTTGTTTAACTCCAAAAAGCGAGCAAAGGCAATATCGAAAATGTCCTTTCTTTCTCCCAAATCATCTAATAGAATTATGCGCTCATCCTTCCAGTCGGTAACATAGATCTTGTCAGCAGCTGTTACTGCAATTCCATCTGGCTCGATAAATACGTCGGTGATTTCACTAACAAGGCCTTGTGAATCCATCTCAAATAATTTTCCATTAGTACCTGCATTTGTACTTGTTAAGAACAATGAATCACCATCTTTTGTTAAACCATTGATTGATGAATCAATCTCTTCAAGCTCAAGCTCACTTAAGAGTCTGTCACTTCTTAGCTCTATTACCTCTCCAGTAGCTCCATCAGATACAAATAATCTTACAAAGTCTCCTTCATCAATAACTACAAGATCCTTGGGATCAGTAAATGTACTGTTTAGTTTGAACTGCTCAACAAATGTTCCTTGAGGAGTTAGTTTTACAATTCGATAATTATTCCAGTCAGAGACATAGAAGCTGTCAGTAGAATCCAAGGCAATTCCCTCAGGAATCACCGAGATTTTTGGCACAGCCGAGTCGACAACTAGGTTTCCGTCATCATCAAGTGTGGCCATAGAACCTTCCGCCAGCTCCAGCGTTATAGTAGTGTCTTGGTCTGATGTTGGGATGTCTGAGAGGCTGATAACTCTCTGTTTGGTTCCAATTCCACCATCAAAGTTTACAAGCACTCCATCTCCTGCCTGTACATCTGCAACCCAGATGTTTCCCAAGCTGTCCGATGCGATATAGCGCGGATCATCTACATGCATAGATATATCAAAGTCAAAACCAAACACCTCTTCTCCTGCACTGTTCAAGCCAACAAGTCTGTCTTTTGCCGTGCTTGTCCAGTCGGAAACAAACATGCTT
>DUJB01000077.1 GCA_013330055.1 Nitrosopumilaceae archaeon | reverse complement strand
AGAACAAGCAAGAGAAAAGATTCCATCTTTGATAGAACAGATTTTGCAAAGCCAAATTGGCACAACTAAAGTAGATGAAATTGAGGTACATACTACAGAAGATGGACGATTTTATTCTACTACAAGTGAACAATATGATGAGTATTTTCACATTAATTTTGGAGAGAAACTAATCAAAAATGATCCAAAGGCATCATATTGTGGTATTTTTGATGCAGGTTCAACGGTTCGAGCCATAATTTACTCAGGGGAACAGTCTAAGAACAAAAACGCAGGAGCAATTGCAAAGGCAATTTCTGAAATTTTTGGAGGTTCTGGTGGAGGAAATACAAGATTTGCTCAAGGTGGAGGAAAGGACAAGTCTAAAAAAGACGAGGCTATCAAGAAAGCAAAATCAATGGTTTTGGAATAGTGTAATTTATGGAAATAGATTGGTCTGGAATTGAAACAAAGTGGAGAAAAAAATGGAGCGAAGGAAAAGACTTTGAGACAGATCCAAACGAAAAGGAAAAAAAATTCATTACAGTAGCTTATCCATATCCAAACTCACCTCAACATATTGGGCATGGCAGAACCTACACACTAGCTGATGTGCATGCAAGATACTATAGAATGAAAGGATACAATGTATTGTTTCCAATGGGATTTCACTATACTGGTACTCCAATACTTGGCATGGCAAAAAGAGTAGAGGCTGGTGATGCTGAAATAATTGATGGGCTAAAAAACATATATCATGTTTCGGAGAAAGATATCAAGACGTTTGTAGAACCAATAAAGATTGCAGACTATTTTCATGAAGAGATTAAATCTGGGATGATTGAGATGGGTTATTCCATTGACTGGCGTCGCGAGTTTACAACCATAGATCCTGTTTATCAAAAGTTTATCGAGTGGCAAATCAACACGCTTCGAGAAAAAAATCTAATCATTCAGGGTTCACACCCTGTTGGATGGTGTCCTAAAGACCAAAATCCTGTATCACAGCACGATACACTTGGCGATGTAGAGCCAGACTTTACAGAATATATCTTGATTAAATTCAAGTTTGGAGATTTTGTCATCCCAACTGCAACACTACGACCTGAAACTTTGTTTGGGGTTACCAACCTCTGGGTAAATCCAGATATTAGATACAAGAAAATTACAGTTGATGGAGAAAAATGGATTGTGTCAGCTGAATGTGCGCGTAAGCTGGAATTTTTGGATAAAAAAATTACTTATGATGGTGAGATTTCGGGTTCAGATCTAGTTGGAAAAGAGGTAACTATTCCACATAGAAACGAAAAAATTCTGATGTTAGAGGCTAGCTTTGTAGAATCACAAACTGGAACTGGTCTTGTAATGTCAGTTCCAGCTCATGCGCCATTTGACTATCAGGCTCTGGTTGATTTTAAAAAATCACACCCATTAGGCTCAGAATTGCAATTAATCAAGCCGATTTCGATAATCCAGACTGAAGGATATGGGGAAATTCCTGCAAAAGAGGCAGTTGAAAGGCTTGGGATAAAGGATCAAAATGACCCCAAGCTTGAAGAGGCAACTACTGAAATCTATGGAAAAGAGTTCTATGGGGGTGTACTAAAACAGAATACCGAACAGTTTGCAGGAAAAAAAGTTTCTGAAGCTANNACTCCAGTAAGGTGTCGTTGTGGAACTGAATGTGTTGTAAAGATTCTATCGAATCAATGGTTTCTAAATTATGGAGACAAAGATTGGAAGGAAAAAGCTACTCTATGTTTTGATAAAATGAGTATTTTACCACAAGAGATTCGGGGAGAATTCAACTATGTTATTGGATGGTTACGAGAGCGAGCTTGTGCAAGACAACACGGACTAGGAACAAAACTTCCGTGGGATAAAGACTGGATAGTTGAAAGCTTGTCTGACTCTGTTATTTACATGGCATATTATATTCTTGCAAAATTTGTAAACGCTGGTACAATATCNNTAACAAAAATTCCAAAAGAAATTATAGATGATATTAGAAACGAGTTTTCATACTTTTATCCAGTAGATTCAAGACATTCAGGACGTGACCTGGTTCCAAACCACTTGACATTTTTTGTTTTAAACCATGTAGCGATATTTCCTGAAGAGAATTGGCCTCTACAGATTGTTGTAAATGGTTCTGTTTTGATGGATGGAAAAAAGATGTCAAAGAGTATGGGAAACATCATTCCTTTACGACAAGCTATTCGTGATTATGGAGCAGATCCAATTAGACTAGCAATAATAATTTCAGCCGAGCTATTACAAGATGCTGATTTTAATTTAGAGTCAGTTTCAGGAATCAAAAACAAGCTTGTATTATTACTAGAAGAATGTTCCAAGCTAAAACCGGAAAAATTATCCAATCTAGAGGCAGAAGACAAGTGGATTAGAAGCAAATTACAATCATTAATATCAGATGTGGCCTCTTCTATTGAAAAAATGAGGCTACGAGAAGCCCTTCATAATATTATTTTCTCATTTGAGGGAGATTTACAGTGGTATCTCAAAAGGGCAAAGGCAAAGAAAAGAAGTGACTATTCAGGAGTCTTGCACGAGATAAACACTAAACGAGTTGCAATGTTATCTCCATTTGCACCACACATCGCCGAAGAGATGTGGGAGAAGCTAGGAAATTCTGGTTTAGTTTCTCTGTCTAGCTGGCCTAGTGTTGTAAATGATATCATTGACCCTGTGGCAATCCAGTCTGAAGAGCTACTAAAATCAATCATTGATGATATTGCAAACATTATCAAGGTTACAAAAATGACTCCAAAGAAGATTACGATTTACACTGCTGATGCATTCAAATCAAAAGCATATCATTCTATTTTAGAAAAAATGATGGATGGTCAGACAAACATGGGTGAAATTATGAAAGAGTTGATTGCAAATAAAGAAACATCTGATATTAAAAAAAATCCAGATTTTGTTCAAAAGACAATCAAGGATATTTTGTCTGAACCAGTTGAGATTAGAAAGACAAAGCTAGAAACTCCAGAGTTTGATGAAAAGTCATGGATTGCAAATGAGCTAATTAGTCTTGCAAAAGCTGAGTTTGGAGTTGATTTACAAGTATTTTCGGAATCAGATTCAGGGATTTATGATCCAAAAGGAAAGGCTCGACATGCAAGGCCTTTCAAGCCAGCTATTTTGATTGAATAATGAATTTTCGGATTTTATTTAAAATAATAAGAATAATTTTTCCAGAAATTACCTACATGTGTTTTTATACCTACTATTGAGTTTTAAGATAAAATGGCTTCAATTGTTCAAAAACCATCAGATT
>DUJB01000042.1 GCA_013330055.1 Nitrosopumilaceae archaeon | reverse complement strand
GATTTTCCTCAATGTATTGTAATACTCGAATGGTGTTAGCATTTGATTCGTCATTCACAATACACCAACTTCTTATCCATAGCAAAAATTATGATACTGTCAATTTTTTTCATCCTTTTATCAAAATTAGAATTAGAAGGATATATTGATTATAGTACATTCATCTAAAGGTGTCCGTTATAATTACTAAATCACCGGAGGATGACCATTTCCACGAATTTTTGAATCAGACAAATGTATCTCAATCGTTAATACCCTGTAGACAATTTTAGTGTCAATGAATACAAATTTATCAAAAACGATGATAATGATTCTGCTTGCGGTTTCAACAGCTACAATATCTGGAGCTGGTGTAGATGAATTAATAACATATCTGCCTTCTCCACAAAAACAAATGGTAAATGGAACTGCTGCTGAGGATGTTATATGTAATTCAGGTTTAACTTTGATGCTTAAATCCTCCTCAGGTTCTCCTGCATGTGTACAACCTCTAACTGCTATGAAATTAGAAGAGAATGGTTGGGGAATAGTATTCAAAGAATCATCAATGATGGAAGAAGATCGTGAAAAAATGATTGCAGAAATAATGATGGCTAATGAACCAATCTATGATCCAAAAATAACTCCAAGTGATTTTATTTCAGAAATAAATAACAAATTTTTTGCACTTATCCCAGGCACTACACTAGTTTATGAATCACAAACACATGAAGGTGTAGAACGAATTGAAGTCACAGTTACTTATGAAAAAAGAAATGTGATGGGAGTGGACACAACAGTTGTTTGGGACAGAGTATGGTTAAATGATGAGTTAATTGAAGACACCAAGGATTGGTTTGCTCAAGATCTGCAAGGAAATGTTTGGTACTTCGGTGAAGGCTCCAAAGATTTTGAAGGAGGACAGTTAGTTGGCACAAAAGGATCCTGGGAAGCAGGAATTGATAACGCAAAACCTGGAATTATCATGAAGGCATCGCCTCAGGTAGGAGATTCTTACAGACAGGAATATTACTCCGGCGAAGCTGAAGATATGGGAGAAGTTGTAGCTCTTGGTGAAACCGTTTCAGTTCCATACGGCACATTTTCTGATTGCATCAAAACAAAGGATTGGAATGTTCTTGAACCTGGTGTGATTGAGTTCAAGTATTATTGTCCTGGAATTGGAGGTGTGGTTTTAGAGACAAACCCCGACTATGATGAAATTGTTGAATTAATTGATGTCAGGACTTCTTTCGTTACTGAGGAACCAGCAGAAAAACCAATGGAAGAACCCACAAAAGTGGAAGAAGCAACAGAAAAAGTGAAGGAGTTAACAATGGATGAGGCTATGGAATTAGCCCTCAAGGCAGTTCCTGGTATAGTTACAGAAAAACAAAAAAGTACGTATGGGTTCAAAACTGTATACGAATTTGAAATAATGGCTGAAAACGGAATCGAGACAGATGTATTTATTGACATAGAAACTGGGAATATTTTAGCTATTGAAACATAGTTAGCCTCAAAATACTTTTTCTGATTAACCCCAAATTTTTTCATTATTTTTATCAGAAAAATCAGAGCGCCAGGTAAGAGAACGGTGCATTTAGTTTGATACACTCACATTCAAGTATTTAAAGAAACATTGTTCTAATTTTTCTCCTCTTTAAGGGATCTAACATAATCAACAACTAAGTTTCACCCATTTGGCTAGTGTTGGGCTTGATTTGCAAGGTATCTAGTTTATGAAAATTGGCAGATAAGGAATTACTAAACTTACAAATACTCAACAGGTTTTGCAAGTAGATGTTATATAACATAATAAAATAGAATAATTGAATTTTGGATACTAAAAATCAAACTAAATTTTGGGTGAAGATAGGAAAAAATGGACGATCATTTCCTACGTGAAATACAGCAGATCCAATTAATTCAAAAAAAACTCATTCAAAAGCTTGAAAATACACAAGATCGAAATAATTCAGACTTTAATTATACCATAATCGAAGATTTAGATCAGCTAAGTAATTTTACAGCAAGGGCAGCACAGACATTATCAACTAAAAAAATCGAACCCGAATTCTTGACTAAACTAAACGATGAATTGCGCAATCCCATGGTTCCTATTGAAGCTCATGCAAACATGTTATTGTCAGAAAAATTTGGAAAATTATCAGATGAACAAACAAACAAGCTTAGAACCGCTGTCTCTAACATAAAAAAATTATCGGAGGTTATCAATGATGTCTTAAATGAAAAACAATCCAATGTAATAGAAACGGAAATTCGGCCAAGTCAATCACAGAAGATCAAAGAACTGGAACAGGAAAAAATGCTTCTTGGCAAGCTAGTCGAACACGAAGAAAAAAAGAACATACGACTTTCCAAAAAGCATGTGCTGACTATAGCGGGATTTATCGCAACTACTGGAATTATAATTACCGCTTATTCCTTATTTGTAGTTGAGCTAGTGGGACAAGAGTACAGAGTTCCAAATACAGGAGACATGAAAGACAGCTATGTCATACAAAATCTCAAAGGAGACATAATCCATACTTGGTTATCATGGAGGCTAGTTGATGGCACTGCATTATACATCAACATTATCGGCGCAGACAAATATCCAGGAAAACTTGATTTGATCAAAGATGTTGTCTTGTCACAAGACGATATCCAAGTTGATGATTCACTGGTATACAAAGGACAACAGGGTTTAATTTTGAATTACCATCTTGGTTGGGCAGGTGCACTTGCAAAGGCAGCAGGAAATAAAACTCAGTTGTACATTCCTCAGAAGCTTGAGGTGATCCAATCTCCAGAAGGGGAAGGAGATATTACAATTATGTTAACTGATGACGTAAATGGGGATGGGTATTCAGGATATACAAAGTCGATCACAGATGAATCTCAAAATCAGATCCTCAAATCCCAGATTATAATCTACGAGGTCTACAAACTCAATGATGAACAATTCAAATCAATACTAAGGCATGAACTGGGTCACGCTTTTGGTCTTGCACACTCTACAGCACCAGAAGATCTTATGTATCCAACGATTCTAACACAGTACCCATACATATCAGAATGTGATATTGAAACGATACAATCACTTTATGATGGAAATAAAAAATCTGAAGTTACTTGTCAAAAATAAAAATTAAAAGGAGCTTGCAGATACGATAAGATTACTATCATTTCGTATACAAGTTCATACACGAAAAAGTTAATCTGTTTAACTGCATCTAGTTATGTGTATCCTCTGGTGGAAGTATTCAATGTCTACCTACTGGAGTTTGTCTGAACAGAAATGAGTACGATATTAAAGGTTAGAGGAATTCTCCTCATCCTTTTAGCCACAACAATTGCATTATTGGTAACCATTGTCCTTTATTCCCAAGAACAAATTAGGCAGCAAAGCAGTATTATTGAAACGGAACGGATTGCCAGAGTCAATCAGCTTGCCAGTAGAATCGATCTCATAATTAATGATGCAGAAAAAATTTTAGAAAACGCGGTAAAAGATGAAAATATCAGAAATTCCCCTAACATTTCTTATATCGATACTAGTCTACATGGAATTCCAGAAAGTGTCGAGAATGAAAAGCGGATAGTAATTCGCAATATTCTTTCTACATATTCAGATTTTGAAAGCATTGGGTATATCCTTCCAAACGGCGATATCTATTTCGTGGAACCGTATGACCTTCAGAAAACTCTGTCGGTGTCAAACGTGAGTTTCAGAAATTATTACAAGGAGGTTACCGCTACTCATGATATCTATGTTGATTCCATACTAGTTTCAGCTGCCACAAACCATCCCGTGGCTGCAATTGCAGTTCCAATTTTTTCTAAAAATAATTCCATGGTAGGCATGCTTGCATCAGGGGTGGATCTGCACATAATACAGAACAAGCTCAGCGAATTACATTCCTATCCAGATGAGCGTATCTTGGTAGTAGATAATAACAGGGCTCTTGTAGCAGACTCGCCTGAAACTAGCTATAAAAGTGGCGAGATAGTGCCAGAAATTGGAGCAATCAAAGATGCGTTTGCTGGAAAAAATGGAACAACTGTAGAGTCAATAAATGGTCAAAGAATGTTTCTATCTTACCAATCTATAACTGCCGGTCAAAATACATGGGCTGTAGTTTCTATGCAACCTTATGATGAAGCATTCCAATCTGTCAATGCCACCAAACAGGAATCATCCATATTAATAATTTTAATTTTGATAATAACATCAGTTTCAAGCTATTACTTGTATAGAGGATTCCAGGCCCAACGAAGAATGACAGAAGAACTTGAAAAGGCCAATCAAGTTCTACGCGATGTTCAAGAAGAGCTAACAAAAGTTGATAAATCAAAAGAGGAATTTTCTGCCATGATAACACATGAACTAAAGACGCCGCTTGTTCCCATAATAGGATACTGCAAAATGCTCAAAGCATCAATGCTAGGCAAGTTAAATGAAGAAGAAGCAAGTGCCATAGAAGTAATAGAAAAAAATGCACTATCACTTGAGGGAC
The DNA here is from genome assembly GCA_013330055.1 of Nitrosopumilaceae archaeon. Classification (GTDB taxonomy): domain Archaea; phylum Thermoproteota; class Nitrososphaeria; order Nitrososphaerales; family Nitrosopumilaceae; genus UBA8516; species UBA8516 sp8516u. The sequence goes on along the minus strand of DUJB01000042.1, from coordinate 8,232 downwards.
TAATCAGCGACATAATGGATGTTCACAAGTTAGATATTGATAAAATGAAATTTCGTTTTGAAGATTTGTCTCTCGGAGAGTTATTTGATAATATAGATACAAGTTACAAAAAGATCCTAAAAGACAGAGGAATCGAATTTGTCACAAATTTATCCATCAGAAATACTACGATAAAGACGGATAAGGACAGATTGAAACAGGTTTTTAATAACCTAATTAGTAATTCCATAAAATTCACTCCTAAAAATAATGGACTAATTGAGATTGGCGGATACATGGAGAAGGAAGATCTAGTTCTCTATATCAAAGACAATGGAATTGGTATTCCAAAAGACAAACAAAGTGAGTTGTTCAAAAAATTTTATCAGATTGATAATTCAGAAAGAAGAAAAATAGGTGGCTCTGGTTTGGGCCTTGCCATATCAAAGGGGATTATAGAAAAACTTGGGGGGACAATATGGGTTGATAGTGATGGGAAAACAGGTACTACATTTTACATGAAATTCCCATTAGAATTGTAAATGGGGGCAAAATGCACGATCGTTGACCTTGTAGATGTAAGAATTCACAGGTTGTGATGTTCTAGATGCATTATATAAAAACAGAAAAAACTAAAACATCGTAACATTGAGCGCATCATCAAGCGATGAAGATGAATCAATGCTGAAAATGTAAGAAGTTCATTCATGTTTGAAAAAAATCGACATAGATATTCTGTCTGGTTACATACAATAGTTTAAAAATAAAAAAACGATCTGGTTAGCATAGATGGAAGATATTCACTTGATTCGTGAAGCCCAACAAATAAAGCTTTTAGCAGAAAGTTTAACGAAAGTAATCAAATCTAAGAACAATAAAACCAACCCACCATCTGAATTAAATCAAGAAATTGAGAACATTGATAATCTAAATAACACCATGAGACATTTTCTAGTAGTTTCCTCAAAAAAAAGAGCAAGTCGTGAGTTTTTGTTAAAAATCAATCATGAACTTAGGACCCCTTTGGTACCAATCCTAGCCTATTCAGAAATGCTTTTGGACTCCAAGTATGGCCCAGTGTCGGATGAGCAAAGAAAACGACTAGAAATAATAAACTCTAGCACAAGACAATTAGTACAGACAATACAGGATCTTTTTAATGCGAAAAACTTTGATTTTACGTTAGATAAACATGAGACAAATAAAGACGATTAAACAAGCAAAATGCGCTCAAAATGGAGCATGAGAGAGTAAAGCCAAATTATGACAAATTATTTGAAAATTATTTAGAAGTGTAATTATTAGAAAATACTCACATCCATAGATAAATCCGTTTTTTAATCCTTATTCATGGGATACATACTATGAAGATCCATATCATAGATGACAATGAAGACATCACAACAATGTTTTTCAAGTATTTTACGATAAGAGAACATTCCTGTTCTGTATCCAATGATGGTCATAATGGGATTAACATGATTACAACAAACCACTATGACGTAATTCTGCTAGACTTGGCCATGCCTGAATTTTCAGGTTTTGACATTATTGCAGAGTTGCAGCAAAGCGGCAAAATTGCAAAATTAAACATAGTTGCCTTGACAGCTTCTTCAGTATCACAGGAGTTGGAAGGAGTAATGAAGAAAATGGGTGTGAAGGCAGTACTAAGGAAACCAATGGATCCTGATGACCTTCTGAACTTTTTACAAAAGATTAAAGATGAACCAGTGAAAGAACTTTTTGTAAAATAGTGTAAAATAATTAGAATAAACAATTTAGTACCTACCTTACAATCATGACAAGGCAAAACAAGAATAATTTTCTGGTAACATTGAATCGAACTAAAACTGCAAGTCAGGTTTGATTTAATAAAAGAATTACAATCACTAAGTTAATTCACATAGTTCAGTGCCGTTATTAGGTGTCAAACTTTTAGTTCGAATCTCCAACTTTTTAGCTAAATTTACGCACAAATTTTTGCAAATTTTAATACAAAAATAAAACGCGCCAGGTAAGGGATTCGAACCCATGTGTGCAGAAGCACAACCGCTACCTTGTTTTGATCTCGAGGCGGTCGCCGTACCACTTGGCTAACCTGGCAACTGCAAGACTTCATACTTTGATCAATAAATACACTAAGAATGAAAGTGATCAAGTATATAATAAAGGATATAAAGTAGACTATTTATTACAAAGATCAGTTGGAGACCATTTCCAAAAAAGTCGTCTTAATTGAGTTTGGGGGCAAAAAATACGTGCTCTCCGACGAGATGACCATTGAAAATTTTTTGTCTAGTCTGGGCTTTGATGACAATGAACTTGTACTCCTAAAACCAACACGGGACGGCTTTGCCCTAACTCTAAGATAGTGTAAGAATTGATAGTGGATAGTTTATTATTGATATCATACTTACTAATATCACAGACAGGGTGCTATACATAGATGCCAAAGTTTCGTGTTTCCATAACAATTGATAGTCGCATAGCAAAAGAGATTGAAGACTATTACAGAGAAAAGGTGAAAACTGCAGCTGAAAAAGGCGAAGACATTCCAAAACTTTCAAACATATACGAAGAAATCATTGAACGCGGCTGGGAAACAAAATCCAGCCTTCGCAAGAAATAGGAAAGCAAAAATTCACTGATTATTACAATATTTTGTGGGTCTNNTGGGTCTAGATCTAAAGCCTCTTGTTGTACGTGAAAAAACAAATCTTGAATCGTTTGCATCCAAAGTCATAGCAATTGATGCATACAATGCAATCTATCAATTCTTGGCAATAATTCGCGGTCCTGACGGGATGCCGTTAAATGATTCCAGGGGAAGAATAACAAGTCATATCAGTGGGCTGTTTTATAGGAACATTAATTTTCTTTCACTTGGAATAAAACCAGTTTATGTTTTTGATGGAAAACCTCCATCCCTAAAATCTGCAGAAATATCACGACGCAAGCAGATAAAAAAAGATGCGACAATAAAGTATGAAAAAGCACTAACAGAAGGAAAGTACGAGGAGGCAAAAAAATTTGCACAACAAACCTCAGTGCTGCGCGATGACATGGTTGAAGACTCTAAACATCTATTGAGTCTTTTTGGAATTCCGTTCATCCAAGCTCCATCAGAAGGTGAAGCTACTGCAGCAAATCTTACTATCACAGGACAAGCATATGCTTCTGCAAGTCAGGATTTTGACTCTTTGTTATTTGGAGCAAAAAAACTGATACGAAATTTTACAAACAGTGGTAGAAGGAAACTTCCAAACAGAAATACTACGATAGAAATTGAACCTGAAATAATTGATCTTGAGAAAACTCTCNNCCAAAGACTGCGCTAAAGGCAATAAAAGAATACGGCAAGCTCGAATCTATGCCTCAAATTCAAGAAAAATTAGAAGAAATAGATTATAAACAAATCAGACAGATCTTTTTACAACCTAAAGTTGCTGATGTTTCTGAGATTAAATTTGGCGAAATCGATTTTCAGGCAATTACGAGTTATCTTTCATCGGAAAGAAGTTTTTCACTAGACCGGATTGAAACTTCGCTTAATAGACTGAAGAAAGCCAAAGAACGAAAAAGTCATACCCTTGAGCAGTGGATGAATTAATTTAATGAATTACTAGTCGAAAATTTGCAGAATCTAGGCCTGTACTTGTCTGGAGTTACTCTACTCATTATCCATATGGAATTGTACCGTTCCATTGGTAACAAAATACTTGTATGTTCCACCGTGTCTGGGGGCTTCTTCTTTTATGTACCAGACATGAAGTCTTGATTTATCACTGTCAATCATTTCGCAAGGAAGAACTACAGTTTTATTTTTTGCATCAAATCTTACTGACTGCGCAAATTCTTTTCCGCGAACAAAATATTGATGGTCAATCACATTATCTAGATTTTCTGCAAACATTTCGCAGATGTTGTCTGTCTTTTTTATCAAAGTAATGGGAATTACATTTTTTACAACATCATGCGGACTGATTTCATTCCAGTCTGGTTCTAGAAATGTCTCAACAAATAAACCAAAATAACTATTTGACCACGGAACAAAAATTAAAACAGCAATGAACACACCAGCACCAACAAAAACAAAGATCTTTTCTTGTTTTTTATTCATATTTCTTTTAATAGAACTACAAAATTTAGTCCAAGTTCAGCGTATATGTTATATCAACTGATTCACCTGTATTTACAGTCACATCTGTAGTGTCTACCACGGCAAGAAGTGGAGCTTGGTTAGGAGTTGTATCACAGTCAGCGAATGGGACAGGACCATTGGCTCCGTTACCGCAGATGCCAATACCTCCAATAGTAGTAGTAGCTGGAAAATGAGTACCAGCTGAAAAAGTTAGCGCACCAGTGGTAGCAGATCCAGTCCCTGTAGTAAACGAAATGCTCCCTATGCAGTTTGTACTCGCAAGGGTGTTTTCATTATTAAAATCCGTAGCAGTCTCGGTATCATCAGTTGCTCCTCCTGGATTTAGTGCGTTTGTCACACATACAGTATCAACTTGATCTGCATCTAAGACATCGGTACTGCCATCTCCAAATGTTTGATCTAGCATGTAGGCGGTCCCTGTATCAACTACAATGTTGTGAATTACATTTTCAAAGAGAATGTTTCCAGAAGAATCCTTTACTACGATTGTTGCAATTCCGTACATTTTTAATGAATCAGACTTGTCAGTATTAGCTGGAATTAACATAAAAATTGCAAGAAAAAATAATCCAAAACCTAAATACTTTAACATTGTTACAATTCCAAAAGTTCTCTATAAAAGTTTTTGTGGAATAATTTTTCAAATTGAGGGATCATTCTGAAAGATTTACATCGTCTTTGACATCTAAAATAAAGTGTTTGGAACCATTCACATCCAGATAATATTTAAGATCTGATGATTTTTCTACACTTGAGTTATCTTCAAGTTTAACCTTATCATTATTTGGTAAATTTGAATTAATTAATACGCTGTCAGTCATATTAAGATCATCTTTCAAGGATGGCGGAGTATTTTTGAGGTTCATTGGCGATACGACAACAACTCCAATAATTGCGATAACAACGCCTACTACAAAAATTCCTTTGAAATTCATACTGTCAAGTACAGATTTCATACTTATATTACTAATTAGATGAAACTAAACAGATCATCACAAAACCTTATTATTTCTTAAAATATTCCAAAAACCGATGAATTGGGAAGTACCGCTTCTGTTAGGTTTCTTATTGCTCCTTAGTGCATGGGTTTCGTTTCCTTTGGCTGATCAATATTTCTTTATTGATTCTCATGGTGTCAAACATTATATTCTTACACCAGAAATATCCGGTCACGATAATGTAACAGATGATTTAACCAACATACTGTTCACACGGTATGAAAACCCTTGGATGGAATATACTGGAATCAACATGATTATTGTTGCCGGCATCTTCATTATATTACAACAGGAACCAGTTCCACTTTATGAAAGAAATAGAATATTGGCTTTGATACCATTCAATTTAGAAAAATATTCAGGTCGTCATTTAGAGGTCGAATCTAAAGTTTTCAACTTAGGATATAGAAAACGAAATAATGATTTGGTGATCTTACAGTCGATGATTGTTACTCGTAAAGAATTTAAAAAACCATTAAAAGATTTCTCCATGATTTTTTCTCTTTTAATTTTATGCCTATTGTTTTCACAAGAATCTTTTGCCGCAACAGCAGAATTTGTAGATGGAAATCAATTTACAGGACTATCAACAAATTGTGCTTCAAGATCAACCATATCTACCTTAAACACAAGTTTACCCGCAGCTTCTAGTTCGACTCCCAACATCATAATAGCTACAACAGATTATGTATCATCCGATGGTGGAAGTGAACAAGTTCAAACATCATCAGGTGTCTATCGTAGCGGCTCACAGATGGTAGGCTCACAATATACATTTTTCATTGATAACCCGAACGAAGGAAACCACTATATCTATCTCTACGAAGATCCTACTGCGGGTGCTAGTCCAACCTACACAGTGGAGGGTTGTCTCTCAGCTACAGCAGGAAATGCTGAATCTAAAATTCTGGCAATTCAAGGATTGGAGAGTTCTTTTACAGATAACGGAAATGTGGGTACAACAGCAGGTTCTTTTGTAACAATTGCAACCTTAACAACGGACCTAACTGCAAATAATCATATCATAATAGCGCAGGTACAGATTGACTTTGATGGTACTGCAACAATTGCCGCTGGGGACGTAGAATTAAGGGATAGTGCAGATACGATGTTGGCTGAAAATATGTTTGAAATTATAGGTGCAAGTGGTGTAATAGGTGACGGTTCAGCAATAACACTAATTGCTGTAGTAGATGCTGTAGGTGCAAACACGTCGTATAAAGTATCGATACGAGAACCTGCTGGTGGTGGAATTGCAGGTGCAGAAGCAAAAATTCTTGCACTAAAACCAAATGGAGGAGAAAAATACTTTAGTGATGGTGGAAGCGTTTCTGTAGCCGCTTCAGCAACACAACTTACTAGTTTGACATCATCATTTTCTAATAATGAACAGATTGTGGTCATGTCAGCAAGTTCATTCGATGACACCGACATGGGATCGGAAAACTTGATGATAACATCAGGACATGAGATAAGAGAAAACGGTGTAGCAAAATCTGGGAATCAAATGGCTATAGGAGAATTAAATGCATCTGGGAATGCAGGCGAAGGCATAAGACATACATTAATTTGGTATGGCAGTGCTGGGGGTGAATCTCTAAACTACGAGTCAAGAGCAACAGCAAGTGAAACTGGATACAATGCTGAAAGTAAATTGCTTGTCTTTAGTGTTAAAGAAAGCCTACTCCCAGCAGATACTCCGTCGCTTTCTGAATCTGTAACATTAAAGCAAAGTCTATTCCCTACTGATGCCCCATCTCTTTCTGAATCTGTAACATTAAAGCAAAGTCTATTCCCCACTGACAATCCTACCATTAATGATGCCGCAACAGCTCAAAAGACTAGAATTAAGAGTGGAGGAAGTGGAGATCGAATCGCACCATCAATTGGTTCTTCTACGCTTACATCATTAGATGATCCAAAGTCTGGATTAGGTGTAATCATCGGTGAAAATGAATATCTTGATAATCTCTCACAGACTAGACCAATAAAAGTAGGTGAAAAAATTAATCTCAGATTTGATGTGAACGAAGACCAAGGAATTAACAATATTGCACACGCATCGGTGTACATACGCAAAGGAACATCTACATCTGAAGTGTCTGAAAGTGATACATATATCAGATTTGAAAAGGGCAAACAATTTGAAGTAAGTGATCCGAACAAACTATTTTTAGATGTCAGTTTTGCACTTCTAAAAAAGGAGACTAATAATTTTGTATTTAGATTTGATATGACATTTGCAAAACCGATGGAAAAATCAAGTATATTGTTCAGGACATGGGATCTAAGTAGAAACGTAGATGAAGTATGGTATGTTGATGCATTAGAAGTAATGGAAAAGGAAACGTCACCACCAGAATCTCTAAACTTTGATCCGAAAAATGAATCAGTCAATACTCCAAGTACAATTTCAGCAGATCAGAGATTTGTAGTTGAAAAATGGGCTGGATACAATACAGAGTCCATTCCGGATTCAGATCTACTAAAGTTCATAGGAATTGTTTCATCACAGTCAGGAGAGGAGGAAAATGAAGTTGCAATTCCGTCATGGTTCAAAAATAATGTGGCGGGATGGGTGCTTGAAGGCAAGGTAAGCTTTCCAGAGTTTGTTGACGCCATAGAGTATATGTATGAAAAAAGAATCATATGATGATTCAAAACCAATCATGCACTGCTTATGTTGCTTATTTGTTGATTCTTTAACTATAATTTTTTACGTTTCTCTTCAATTCTTTTTTCAGATTCAAGGCGCTCTAGCTCATACTGTTTTAGATCTACGAATTTTATAATCTGGCTTAGGTTTGGATGTACTTTTTTTATTGCCTTAAACATAGTCTGACCTACTTTTCTATAGTCTGGATGACCCTGTGGAACAGTTCTTAGTTCAATTAGATGTGTAGCTTCTCTTAGGTTCAAACGCATAAAGTATGGGTACTTGTATGCAAAGTTTACAACATATTGAGCTTGCTCTGGCATGCGTGGTTGTATTAGATCAAAAACTTCTTTTGACTTGTACATACAGTCATCAAAGTCCTTTTCTATTCCAAGTGAAATAATTTCCGAAGAAACATCATATCCGTGATCTGTTGT
>DUJB01000058.1 GCA_013330055.1 Nitrosopumilaceae archaeon | reverse complement strand
GCTTAGAAGCTCAAGCAGCTCATCGATTCCACTGCCGTTGTCTGGAGATTCAACTATTCCATCACCGTCAACATCAATTAACGAAAATGATGCCGCTAATCCAAGGGCGGTAATGTCAAAGATGTCAACAATGCCATCTGGCAAGTTGGTTGTTCCATCATCGGTGACATCAAAATCTTCTATTGTTATTTGACCATCTCCGTTAAGGTCAACAGTTTCGTCACAAACAACACCAGTCCACAAGAACATGTCTGTAATGTCAATTGCTTTGCTCTTTCCTTTTCCTTGGGTAGAATCTCCAAATCTCTTTAGTTCTTCACCATCAGGATCAAGAATTTGGCCATCTTTTGTTATGACACCTAATGGAGAGATTCCTTCTGCATTTTGATCCTCGCAAGATGTGAATTGATCAAATCCTTCAATTACCTGACCTGTTCCATCATTGTCATTACATAGTGTTAGAAGATCCATGTTTGGATAGAGAATAACTGAGGATGGCTCGCCTGTATTTCCATTGTTTGGCTTTGCCAAAATTCTCCAAAAGACATAGTATCCTTCGTTTTCATATGGTACCTGAACCCTTGCTGGGTCTCCATCAAACTGTTCAGCACATTTATCAAGAGCCGTTAAGCTGTCAAGACTTGCTTTTTTGTTAGAAACAAACTCTATTGTTCCTTTGTCATACTCTGCCATGAAAATCGATGAACCACCGACGTCATCACAGCCAGAAAATCCATCTTTCTTGCCGTGAATATTCAGGTTGTGATGTTCACCGCTTGGAAATCCGTTACTTATTTCAATCACCGGTTGTGGTTTTGCGGCAATTGCGGGACTAACTACTCCTAGTCCCATGATTACTGCAAATATTGCAATTGTAGATACTGTCAGCATACGATTCATTGAGTTGTTTAAAAAAATGTAAATCATAACATATTCGCTGTTCAATCTGCACAATTTTTTCAAAAAAGAGTGAGAAAAAGTGAGAATGTGTGAAGAATAATGAGATTTGGTAAATCTTAACGAAATTTCTAGATGTATCTTATAATCTACTATATGATTATGCAGAAGATTGTTCTAAAATTTTTCAACATGATACAAAAATTAGATTTGGATAATCATACCATAGTTCAGATGAAAGCTTGTTAAGGATACAGTTTTTTTATTCCTGTAATGTCTCTAAGTTCAACAGTTCTTTTCTTTGTTTCTCCATAACTTGCTGTAGGATACATTGTTTGGTCCTGACATAGTGAATTAGTTGAGGTGTGTCCCATTCCTGCGGCATGACCAAGCTCATGAGTTCCTATTCCACCAAGATCCATAAGCGAAGTACTACCTGTTGCATCGCCAAAGCTAAAAGATTTTATGTTGAATACCATATCCCACTCGAGTATTTGCTTCCATGGTTTTGGTGCTCCCCAGTTAGCCCACGTATAGGTCACAGCAATAACATTGTCTAAGACATTGTCATCTTCATCAGTTACTGTTCCAAAAACTACAACATTTTGATTATCAATGTTTGTTAAAATGACTTCAGCATTATCATCTATAGAGCCGCCTCCAAATATTTCAAATGAAACTTGCTCATCCCATGCTTCAGCGCCAGCCTCAATTGTAGTTAAGACAACAGTATCATCCAAGTCAGAAAATAAGGGATTAACAAGATAGGATTCAGTACCTTTCCATCTCATTCCATTTTCAAGAAAAGAGTAGCATTGTTCAGTTGCATCAGGGCTTCCTCCACCAGATCCACCACCTTTAGAACCTCCTTTAGCATGATTCTCTTTATGATCAGTTCCTTCCAAGTAAAAGATGTGAGTGGTTCTCTCTAGAATGGTTCCGTCAGGTTGTGCAAACAACTGTTTTGTTATTTTTTCATTTACAGGAATTGTCTGTGGTTTTCCTGCATTATCAGGTGTACCAACATTATCTGGTTTTTCTGCCATGGCAAATTGTATTGTTGAGGTTGTAGAAAGGGGTGCTGACATCATAGCAAAAATCGAAATGGATGCCAATAAAACTGAAATTTTATTATTCAATGAGTTTTACTTGCAAACTTTGTTTAAAACCATTACGGTGAATTGCTCATAAAATATATTCCAAAATGGAGATTTTTAGCTGAAAATAAAAAAAAGAAGGTTTGAGAAGTATTGTTATACTTCTGTTTCATCTACTGGGGGTGGGAATGCAGCAATTAGTGCATCACAAGCTGCTTGTGTACCTGCATCAGTGATTTCAAAATCAGAGGTAAATGTTCCATCGCCATTATCTTGGGCATGGTTGTTTACATGTGCCTCTACAGCATTGCCGTTGTCACTGATATTGATGTCATCCCAATGCTCTGGTATTACCAGATCTTCGAAAGTTCCATCTCCATCAGGATCGACCTGAATTGTCTCTTCTGCAGAGTAATGGCAGAGATCTACTTTATTTTTTGTAGCCATTGCTGGAGTCATTGAAGCTATTCCCATAACTACTGCAAACATAACGATTGCAGTTATTGCGAGTTTGCTATTCATTGGTCAATACTAGAAAGTAATTGACAAAAGNNTGTTGTGCATTATGGACATGACATATCTTATCATCATTCCGTGATGGAGAAAATTTGTGTGGATAGGACCGACTTTAGTATTAATTGTGAGTATAATATTTGGACCTCTAGTTATCTCAGATGTATATGCACAAGAAAAAGTTCCTGAAAAATATGTCCCAGATAGACTATTAATCAAGTTCAAAAAGGACGTTTCAAACACTGAAAAAGACAAGCTGCTTAAAGAAAATGGTGCAAGCGTTTTAGCAGAAATAAAGCAAATTGATGTTAAACTCATTAAGGTTCCTGAACAGGCACTTGAAAAGATACAAGCTGCCTTTGCAAAAAATGCTAAAGTCGAATATGTTGAAAAAGACTATATTTTTGAGCCAGCAGCTATTCCAAATGATCCTTATTATCCAAACCAATGGCATCTTCCAGCAATCAATGCTCCA
>DUJB01000006.1 GCA_013330055.1 Nitrosopumilaceae archaeon | reverse complement strand
ACAGGAAAGAACTTTGCTTTTGTTGCCACTCTGATGAAGGATGGAACTCCACAGATTACTCCTACGTGGATTGATTTTGACGGAAAATTTATTCTGATAAATACTGCAGAAGGAAGGGTAAAACAAAAAAATGTTTCAAGAAACCCTCACGTAGCAATCTCAATTGTTGATCAGAACAATCCATACGTCATGCTGACCATAAGAGGTAAGGTGATTGAACAGACCACGAGTGGTGCAGACGACCACATTGACAGGCTTGCAAAAAGATATCTTGGAGTTGACAAGTATCCATTTCGCTCACAAAATGAGAAAAGAATACTCCTCAAAGTTCAACCAGACAAAGTATTATACACTAAACCTTGAACTTTTTCAATTGAACAATCTTGAGATTTTACCGTTATAATTCAACAGAAATTGAAGACAAAACTTTTCTTGAATAAAAATAAGACTGATCTTTTATATATTTGAAAGCCGTATTGTTATCGTATCAAAGATACAAAATGGGTTGGTAGAAGGTAGGCCCATAGGACCCTGACAGAAACCTACGAGTGAATGAGACGCAGATGCGTTGATTCATGTGTACGTTTCCATGATCTGACAGGGTCACAATAATTTTCCAAAACATTGGAAAATTATTTTTCCTTGATATTTTTATATCAGTAAAAAAAGTAACAAAATCAACTAAACAATAAAGATAATTAAAAAATAACAATCATTCTCAACATTTTTAAAACAAAAACAATAATGACAATCATTGGCTACTAACAAATACAAAATATTTGCTGTAATAGCAATTTCAATAATTCTTGTTTCAGGATTTTCAAATCTAGTTTTTGGAAAGACGATCGATTCTCCAAGAAAGCAACTGGAAAAAGGTATTGCACCTAAGGACATTGTTTGCAAATCCGGGCTAATTCTTGTTATTTTTAATGATGTACCATTATGTCTAAAGCAATCAACAATCTCAAAACTGGAACAAAGAGGAAACATACTGATAGTCCTTCCAATCTCCTCATCACTAGAAAATACAATTGATAAGGTATCGCAAGGATCTGCAAATCAAAGTTCAGTAACAGTTCAGGGCAACTCTGGAAAACCAGAAACACTAATCCAAACTGCTCCTGCTTCTAGTGGAGGTAAAGTGAATTTTTATCTAAACGATGATGATCTGAACACCAGTCCAAAGGGAATAGACCTACTACCTACTAAAGGACTGTTGGAATTTACTATAAACGGAGTACAAATTAAAGGACCTCCAACTATGCAAGAAACCGGACTAGATACTGGGAGGTTCTTTGTATCAGTTGTTCTTCCTGAGACAATAGATGGAAGACCATTACAACAAGATGACGTACTAGAAATAAAATACTTTGATCAAACTGATGTTGCGGGAGAAAAAAGAATCAGCATTACATCAATCCCTTTGACGCGGGCCTATGCCAAGATACAAACCTCTGGAGGAGGTAATAGAATCGGACATGATTTTGTTGTAAGAATTTATGAACCAGATCTGAACTTGGATTCGAAAAAAGCGGACACTATTCCTTTGAGTAAAGTAGAATTCAGAGGTGAGGGTGGAATCAGGACAACACTTGCCAATTCTGCATTTAGTGCAAATTCAAGGTATCTCTTAGAAACTGGTGTGAATACTGGAACCTTTGAAGTAACAATCAAGATTCCTCGTACTATAGATGGAAAAACCATAAACATTGGTGATGATTATGAGATAAGATACATAGATACGTCCACTCCATCTGAGACTGATGAAAAAGTAAAACTCCAAGGAAAAATAGATTAAATTTTATTTTAACTAGTTGATGTAAATTATGAAGTTTTGATAACTATTTCATTTTCGCCAATTGATTTACAATGTCTGTAGATGTAATAATCCCTACAACTTTGTTATTTTCCACTACAACAAGTTTTCGAATCTTCTTTGCAGACATCATATTTGCTGCGACCAAAACAGACTCATTTGAGTTGATTGTTTGTAAAGGATACGACGCGACTTTTTGGACCCGTGTGTCTAATGGGTATCTGTTTACGGCAATTTTTATTGCAAAGTCTCTATCAGTGATTATTCCTTTGTGTGTTTCATCATCATTAACTATTATAGCTCCGATTCCTCCTTGTTCCATTAACTTTGAGACCTGGTAAATTGTTGTTGAAGGGTTTACAGTGATTAGGACTCTTGTCATAATGTCTTTGATAAGTATGTCTGATAGGCCACTGCTCAATATCTCATTTAGGACCTAATTTGGTAATTAATGTTATCTAGTAAACTAGCTGAATATTTACAAAATCTGCAAATCGATACTCATTCCGCAGGTGGACTTTGCTAATGAGAACTATTCCTCTCTAGAATCACACAAATTAAGAGGTTGGTATTTTTTGATTGTCCTAATGATTACTCCGTCACGATTGTTGGAAGGGTGTTTCGTAATTTTCAATTGTGTCATTTGTTGTTAAAATTCTGACATTAAATCAAAACACAAGGCTAAACTATCTGCAATGGTATTATTATTTAGGAGTAAGTTATAGTTGACTGAATTATCTTATCCGATTTTAATTTATGACAACTTGTGTTATTCATGCACTAGATGGGCAAAAATAGCAAATGGTTTCGTAAAAGGCAAATGTCTGATTGTGGGTCACTATACACCATTAGGAAAAGAAATCAAGAAACAGCTTTTTCCTAAAGATTATGATGGTTTAGAAATGTCTTGGTTTATCATTGGTGGACATGCTTTTGGTGGCAGAGCAGGATTGTTTCGTCTAATCCGATATATTTTGTTAGAACCAAAGAAAGGCGCATTTCCGAAAAACGAGTTTAATTTGACAGAATGTAGTACTGACTGTAAAACTGTAAAAGGCGTTCTTCTTAGATCATACAGCGTTGTTGCTAGATATAAAAAATTCAGTTTATTGGATAATTAAGAAATTTCTGAAATGGAGAAACTCTTTTTACTATCGGTCAATGACGCGTTTACAGTATTTTTGAACTACTCACCATTCCTAAACTAATGCTTATATCACCAGGTTTGTTTAAGATGGTTCCAATGAATTCTAGAATGAAACTAGGAATTCAATATGCGGTAGTTGCTATTGCCTTCTCTGCTCTAATATGGTTTAGTAAAGATCTTGAATTTTCAGCTTGGGCAGAAGAATCAGATGAAAGTAAAAAATCTTACAATTTTACAACTATTGCTGGTGATGAAATAAAAAACAACCCAATGGCACAAAAGATACTAAAAAATATTGAGATAGCAAAGCAAAGGGTAGAACAGATGCAGCAAAAACAAAAGCAGTTTATAGAACAACAAAAATTTATTGAAGAGCAAAGAAAAATTGCAAAAGAATCATTGGAAAAACAACTGGCAAGAATGAATAAAGATTATGAAGATTTTACTCCAAAAAATTCGTATGCTAGATTTCTTTCAAACAACATCAACGCAACACATCATGATATTTTCTGGGACCAATTTAACTCCATGAACGAGAGAGTAAAAATTGCAAGTATTGCAAAAAAAGCCATCTTGGATAATGGTGGAACTATGAAAGAAGCAAGGGAAGAATTTAACAAATATGCAGCCATGTCAAGAGTTGAAATGATAAATTATGTTATGGAACTTAACATAAAATATGGGTTCACAGATAAAGAACTACAGTCATATTTTGATGAGTATGGAAAATTACCCAGATATGGAAATGACGGGGATGCTTCATGTTACGGATGCGACAAGTATGAAAAGATAAAAGAGCAAATTCTTGCTGAAAAAGAACGCACTAAAACTAACAAAGCATAATGCTTGTCGTAAAACTTTAGATCTGCGCATAGATTAAGATCGTGTGAAAAAAAGTTACATTGTTCTGATCATTCTTATCGGCCTTACTATAACAAATTTTTCCATCTGACTAATATTAAAATTTAGATTTAATTGGATCAAAATATTTAAAATTCAGTTCCAAAATTGGCAGGAGGGCCTTAATAATATGATATAAACAATAGATTCGTGCCTGGAGAGGATGTTATTTATCTAAATAAGAGTAATGATTCTGAAAATAAAATTTTTGAATTTTTTTATAAACAAGTTTTCATGGAGACTAGAAAGATTTGATTAGAAACAAGAAATCTGTCTTCATTTTTTTCTTGATATCATTTTCACTTGGAATTTCATGCGTGATTGTTTACCATTTGACAGGAAGTGAGGAATTGTTACTTGCCACACGCCTCATTGGTTCGGCATTCTTCTTGGGTGTCTATTTCTACACTGTGTCATTGATAAAAAAACAAGAAAAAATGATAAAGGATTCTAACGGATTCTTGGAATTTCCATTTGATCCATCTGTACTCAAACTGTTGCTACTGCTCTTTGTTGCAGGATGGACTACGTTTTCAGTCTTGGACTACTTTGGTCTTAATCCTATTGATTGGATAGTTGTCTATGTGATGGGAATTATCATAATTCCAATTGCACTCGGGTTGCTGCCTTTATGGATAAAAGACAACAAGTGGAGACGTAAATAGCTGAATAATCAATCACTACTATTGGTGAGTCTATTAGACATAATCAGATGACAATATTTTTCTCGAACAAATTATATTCGTGATATCAAGAACCTCGTCTGATGATTGGAAAACTTGTAGCATCAATGAGCCTCACGATGATTCTAGTGTTTGGATTACTCTTTGCTTTGCTTGCTGGTCTGGCGTTTTATTTTAACATTGGAATTTTAGGAACTGTTGGAATGGCAGTTGTCCTAGGCCTTATCCAGTGGGCAATAGGTCCTCTTATTGTGCGATGGAGTACAAACATGAGGCCTTTAGAAAGAGGCGAACTTCCTTGGGTCGAACAGATAGTGCAAGATATTTGTTTTAAAAATAAAGTCATGATTCCAAAAATAACAATTGCAAATACTNNATTCCAACAATTGCATATTTTATTGCAATGTCTACGATGTTTAATAGGTCAAGAAACCAGGGACGAGGTGCTGTCATGATTGGGATAGGTGCGTTTGCTGTTTATTTTATCACAAATCTTCTTATTTTGTATTTTTCTAGGCTTCGAGAGTATTATGCAGACAATTTTGCAGGTCACCAGGTAAGACCAACTCTACTTGCTAATGGATTAGCGAAAATAACTTATGGATTAAGCTTGCAAAAACAGGAAGCACAAAGTTCTACACTTCGATCGTTTTATGCAGTTGATCCTGTTGCATCAAGTTACGAAGTATCAAAATTTGCTTCATTTTACGCAGACCAAAACATTTCAAAAGAAGAAGTAGAAAAAGCAATGGACTGGGAAAGAAAGGGTGCCTACAGCAAGTTTGGTGAAATCTTTAGGACACACCCATTGACGTTTAAAAGAATTGAAAAACTCTATGAGCTTGAACGTCAACAGTCTATGCAAAACTAGATCCTAATATGGAATAGATTTAGAATTAATCTGGAAAAATCTAGTTATATGTGGAAACACAATTGATGCCATGAACAAAAATAATTCGCAATATGCAACATTTGCGGCAGGTTGTTTTTGGGGTGTAGAAGAAGCCTTTAGACCTGTAATGGGAGTCAAGTCTACAATGGTAGGTTATACTGGAGGTATATCAAAAAACCCAACATACCGTGATGTATGCACAAACAGAACAGGACATGCAGAGGCTATCCAAATAGAATTTGACCCAGCTGTAGTCTCATATGAACGACTCCTTGATTTGTTCTGGTCTATTCATGATCCAACCACGCCAAACAGACAGGGACCAGACGTAGGATCTCAGTATCGTTCCATGATTGCATATCACACACCAGAGCAGAAGCAGCTTGCTAGCAAATCAATAGAAGATTTGCAAAATTCTGGAAAATTCAAAAACAAAATTGTCACTGAAGTTGTCCCTGCTTCAACATTTTACAAAGCCGAAGAGTATCACCAAAAGTACTATGTGAAGATAGGCGGTGGTAGCTGCTATATGGTACCACCAACAGAATAAAGTG
>DUJB01000021.1 GCA_013330055.1 Nitrosopumilaceae archaeon | reverse complement strand
TATTCTGTCATTTCAAATGCTCGTGCAGGTCGATGCCTTCTATTTTGACGAAGTGTCACAAACGTCTTGACTATCTTTTTTCTTGTAGCCGAAGTCATCTTTCTTACTTCAGAAAGTATTGTCTTGTATGATGCCCCATGAGCTTGTTCATAAAAAATTGCAGAAATTATCTTTTCTTCGGCTTTTTTTTCAGATTCTGATTCTACTAACTCTACAAGANNTTCCTGTTATTCCTACGTTTGTTAGTGTAGATGCAGGTAAAAGACCTCTTAGTACATCAAGTGCTTTTGCCTTTATCGTTGCATTGTATATCCTTGTGGCTGATTTGATGTCTGTCTCATCTGTAAGGTTTGAGAAAGGCACCTCATCATCCGAGGAGTTTCTGAACTTTTGGTTTCCAATTGGTTCTTTTTCTTGAATGTGGGATATCATAGATTGAATATTTTTTGAATAAACATCAAAGTCAAGATTGCATGATTCTAGATATTTGTCTGCAAACTTGGAATTCATAATATTTGGTTCTTTGAAAAATTTGTATTCATCATTAATTTTCTTATCCCAGGAAACATAACGAGAAGATTTTTCTAAATATGATAATCCGATTCTTCTGTCTTCAATTTTTTTTACAGCAATGTTAGAAAGTCCTTCGACTGCAATTTGTGCTTCACCAAGCTCAGCTACAGAATCATCACCGTATTCTAACAATACTCTGTTGTAAAACTCCTCCCCACGGTTTTCGTTTTGNNATCAGAAAATTCCGACATTACGATCGGAAAGATTTCCAATTATAAATTACTTTTTGCCTATCTGGATCAAGTTAAGCGAGTCGTCATGTTGTGCTGTACTATGTTTTGATTGCCATCGCAGCAAAACTTCCTTGAAGGATTCAGCTTCATCATGATCTTCGGTGTACATCAGCATTGTTGTCCATCGACCATTTCTAGCTGCACCGCCCATAGAATTCATCCAGAAATCTGCAGGCAAAGTCGCAAAGGTTTTGTTGTTCGGATCGCGGCTCATGTCAATCCACCTTTTGGACACAAAATGCAAAACTTGGTCCAGATCTTCTTTTGTTATCATGGCATAAATCATTACATAGACATGATTTTAAAATTGCTAAAATTGACAAGTTCTTCTCTTTTTGGCTTAGCTAAAATGATCTTACCAAAATTTGAAACCTTGTTAACACTTTGCTGGTTATATAAAGTCCAAAACCTGTACTGTAATGAGCAAAGACGAGATCGAGTTTATCGGCAAGCAAGTAAAGGACATGTACGGCACTTTTATTGGCAAAGTCGTTGGAACTATTACCGACATTGACGGTTCTGTACAAACAGTCGGTGTTGACTGTGGTTCTGAAGGACTCAAACAGCTGCCATTTGAGCAACTTGTAGTGCAAGGTGCTTTTGTGATCTACATTCCAAGATGGAGATTAGAAGCACAGCGATTGTTGCGCGAAAAGGGTCTTACATTACGTCGTATACATGCCCTGATGGATATCGTATCTGAAAATGATGACATGAAGGAGGATGCAGAGCTCATCCACGAAAAATACAAGATGAAGCTGCTTACTCTGGAAGAAACAGAAAAACAAATCAAAGAAAAACTGGAGCAGAGAATCAAGGAATTGGATAGCCAATTCCAATCGATTAGAATGCTGGTGTTCGATGCAAAATTGCAGTTCAAGAGCAACGAGATATCAGATGCCAAGTATGAATCTGTTAAAACCCAGACTGTAGAAATAATCGAACACATCGAACACGAAAAGGCAGAGATAGTAAGCATTCAAAAAAGAATCACAGATCTTTCCGTGGAAAGTGTGGAGCGGACACAAAGCCCCAAACAAGAACTTCATACAGCCGCCATTTCGTATTTGGGTAAAGTAAATACAGTTTCTCAGCCAGCCCAAGCTGTAGCAGCACCAGTTTCTGATCCACCTGTTGGTAATGCTCCCCAAGCACCAACACAAAGACCAGTTGCCATTGGAGCTGATGGTGCAGAAGAGTCTCAAGATTCAGACTGGCTTAGTAGGATATCCTCCCAATAGTCACTGAATAGGATATAACGGGTTCGCTCCTAGCCTCCTTTTTTAGCAAATCATTTTTTTGTAAGAAAAAAGTAACCTCTGTTATGACTGAGAATTTTNNGACCAGGCAAAACAACTACATTGGTTTGAAGACTGGGAGCGTACTTTGCAGTGGGATGCTCCATTTGCTAGATGGTTTGTAGGTGGAAAATTAAATGCCTCATTTAACGCACTAGACATACACCAGAAAACCAAGGCAACAAAGCCAGCCATTTTATGGGAAGGAGAAAATGAAGAAAGACGCGTTCTGACTTATCATGATTTATGGGTTCAAGTAAACAAGTTTTCTAATGCTCTAAAATCACTCGGAGTATCCAAAGGAGACAGAGTTACAATTTATCTTCCTATGGTCCCAGAGTTGATAATAGCGATGCATGCATGCGCAAGAATTGGAGCAACACACACAGTTGTCTTTTCTGGATTTAGTGCAAAGTCATTGCGTGACAGAATTGAAGACTCTAAATCAAAAATAATAATCACTGCAGATGGAAGTTTCAGAAGAGGAACAGTTGTAAAGCTAAAAGAAGTAATTGATGAAGCAATACTTGGATTTGATTTCGTACACCATGTAGTCATACTTGAGCGTGCAAAGATTCCGATAACAATGAATCCAAAAGACAAAAAATGGAATGATCTTATGATGTCTGCTCAAGAAAATTGCGAGCCAGAAAAACTAGAAAGCACACATCCTCTTTACATTCTGTACACCTCTGGTACAACAGGAAAACCAAAAGGAGTACTGCATGGAACTGGGGGATATCTTACACACTTGTATTCTACATTCAAGTGGATCTTTGACATTAAAGATTCTGATGTTTATTTTTGTACGGCAGATATTGGTTGGGTTACAGGACACAGTTATGTAGCATATGGGCCATTATTGCATGGTGCAACACAAGTGATGTATGAAGGAGCACCTGATTATCCGACTCCTGCAAGGATGTGGGAAATAATACAACGATACAAAATTACAACGTTCTATACTACCCCGACAGCGCTTCGCATGTTCATGAAATTTGGTGATGGTATTCCAAATTCGTATGATCTTTCATCACTACGTCTTCTTGGAACCGTTGGCGAACCAATAAACCCCGAGGTATGGAGATGGTATTTCAAAATTATAGGAAAGGAAAAGTGCCCTATCGTTGATACATGGTGGCAGACGGAGACTGGCGGTGCAATTCTAAGTCCATTGCCTGGTCTTGAAACTATTACACTAAAACCAGGCTCTGCAACAAGACCAATCCCTGGTTTAGATGTAGCTGTTGTTGATGAATCAGGAAAGGAGGTTCCCCCTGAAACCAAAGGATATCTTGTTATTAGAAATCCTTGGCCTGGCATGCTTTTGACTTTGTGGGGTGATGATGAAAAATACAAATCTGTTTACTGGTCAAAGTACAAAAACATCTACTATCCTGGAGATTATGCTATTAAAGACAAGGATGGTTATTTCTGGTTGCT
This sequence comes from Nitrosopumilaceae archaeon, assembly GCA_013330055.1. GTDB lineage: Archaea > Thermoproteota > Nitrososphaeria > Nitrososphaerales > Nitrosopumilaceae > UBA8516 > UBA8516 sp8516u. Next base: position 584 of record DUJB01000021.1, on the reverse strand, counting down.
TGGAAGGGCAGATGATGTTTTAAAAATTGCAGGTCACAGATTGGGAACTGCCGAATTAGAAAGTGGTTTTGTTTCACACAAGTCAGTTGCAGAAGCTGCAGTTTGTGGAATCCCACACGAAGTAAAAGGTGAATCCATAATTGCATTTCTAGTTTTAAGAGAAGGTTTCACACCAACCGAGTCACTTAAAAACGAAATAATTAATCATATTAGAAAAGTAATAGGCCCCATTGCTACACCTGATAACCTGTATTTTGTATCAAAACTTCCAAAGACTCGCAGCGGAAAGATAATGAGAAGACTGCTAAAGTCGATGGCAAAAGGCGAGGCAATTGGGGATGTTAGTACGCTTGAAAATGAGGCGGCTGTAAACGAGGTTCAAGCAGCATTTGAAGAATTAAAACTCTCGCTTTCAAAAAATCTCAAATAGAAATTATCTGAAGCTTGGACTTTTCAGTTATCTTATATTTGTCCACAAAACCAGCAGTTACTTCTAAAACGTATTTAGCTCTCTTATTTTCTGCATTTTGAAAAGTGCATGTCACAGTTTCAAGCGCAGACTTGCAAGGTTCTGCATTTTTTTC
>DUJB01000063.1 GCA_013330055.1 Nitrosopumilaceae archaeon | reverse complement strand
GGATCCACCATATCCACCACTTCTGTAACCGCCGCCTCGATGACCAACGTCTCTTTTTAATGGATCTGGGATCTTTATTTCAATTCCAAGTTGTTTATTCAGATCTGTAATTGGCACTTTAGTTTGATTAACAATATTTTTAAAATCTCCAATTGAGGAATAGGAAACCAGAGTGATTGCTCTCCCTTTTCCACCAGCTCTTGCAGTTCTTCCGATCCTATGGAAGTACACCATATCCTGATTTGGAACATCATAGTTAATGACAAGTGCAACTTCTGGTACATCTATGCCTCTTGCAGCCACATCAGTTGCAACAAGGATGTCTACCTTGCCCTTTTTGAATTGATACATTGCTTTGTCTCTTCTAAATTGAGACATATCACCTTGAATTGATACTACGTTAAAGTTTGCTTGGGTAAGCTCATGTGCAACTCGTCTTGTTCTATCTTTGGTAGAACAGAAAACGATAGTTTGTCCAGTCCTGTTTTCTTTTATGAATTTGAATAAAAAGTCAGTCTTTTCTTTATCACGAATGACAAGGAATGCTTGATCTATTCCTTCTCCGCTTAGATCATCTGCATCTATAAAGACCTGCTGTGGATTTTTCATGTATTTTTCGGCTAGTCTGAGAATTTCAGCAGGAATTGTTGCAGAAAATAAAGATGCAATTCTTTCTTCTGGAACTAGGTTAAGAATGAATTTTATATCATCAATAAATCCCATGTCAAGCATCGTATCAGCTTCGTCGAGTACAACATATTTTATGTCGTTTAATTCAATAGAACCACGTTTTAGATGATCAATTAACCTACCAGGTGTAGCTACAACAATTTCTACTCCCCTTTCAAGATCTCTGAATTGTACACTGATGCTTTGTCCTCCATAAATCGTAGTGTTTTTGATGCCAGTATGCTTTGCAAACTTGGTAATTTCACCAGAAATCTGAACTGCGAGTTCTCTTGTTGGTGCGAGTATTAATGCCTGTATTCCTCCTTTGGGTACAACATTTTGCAGTATGGGCAAGGCAAATGCAGCTGTCTTACCAGTACCTGTATGTGCTTGACCAATTACATCCTGTCCTGAAAGAATAATAGGTATAGCTGCGGCTTGTATTGGAAAAGGTGCTTGGAAATTTAGTTCCTTTAATCCATCCAATATGGACTTTTTAATTCCTAATTCTTCAAATGTTATCAATTTCTTTCATCTTTCTTAAGCAATGACAGAGAAAGCTCATTGCTTATTCCGTCATTATTTTCGATGTTTTAACTCAGTTTTTTGCCTCTAATAACCCTTTCCAAAATATTACAAAAAAATCATCATGTTATTAGAAATTATATAATTTCTGTTTCCCTTACCAACGTATTAGGTATGATATTATTGTAAAATTTACACCGGAATACATACTTAAATGACTTTTTTATAGACCTAAATTATGAGCGCAGAGCTTCGATTGAAAAAACTTAGAGGTTCAGGAGGATATGTCATGGCATCTGTTACTGATGATCAGCAGAGAAAAGGAAATCTTGGTGGGCCTGATCTCTTCCTAGCTCCAGTTGGAAGAATTGATGCAGATAAGATTTCAAAATATTTTTGCAATACATGTGAAAAAGATTTTGAAGGAAGTCCTAGAATAGATTATGAAAACCCAAATGAACTTGTTGCAGACAACCTCATGCTTTTAGAAAAGGGACAGTACATCTGTTCTAATTGTGGTTCGGTTCTTGCGGAATACAGAAGCTTTAGTAAACCAAACGAGAATGCAGAAGTTGGTCTTGCAAAACCGCAAACACTTGCAAGTCAAATTCTTGAAGAATCTCCTACAGATTACCCATCTGCACAACAAACCTATTCACAGCCAGAATTAGCATCACCAAGTGTTACTACATTTAATTCCATAGCAGGTCTTGTTGTTTATGATTCTGATGCACGAAGAATTGGAATTGTAAAACAAATAGGTATACAAACTGGTCAACAAGGAATTGTTTTAGTTGTTTCAAAAAATGATGGAAGTGAAGTTTTAATAAAATGGGAAGAGATTAAGAAAATAGGAGAAATAGTTCTTTTGGTTAGTCAAGTATCAGACTCAAGTTCAAAATGTAGTGAATGTAGTTTTGATAACAAACCGGATGCAAAATTCTGTGAAAGTTGTGGTAAAAAAATAAAATAGATGTACAATGTTAAGCAAGATTTATTTTACAAACTTATTGGACAGAGTTTAGTTTGAGCAAACATTCTGGAGTTTCTGCAATTGTAAAGGACATCATAATAGTTGTTATTGGTGTTGCAATCATTTGGTTTGGTCTTAGGATCGCCTTTGGTACTGACAACCCATTTTATGTAGTATCAAGCGGAAGTATGGTGCCAAACCTGAATGTTTTTGATGTTCTCGTAGTACAAGGTAATGATCCTTTTGGTAAAATTCAAAAAGGCGACATTATAGTTTTTAACAGACCAACCGGTCATGATAGGGTTATTGTACACAGAGTAGCTGAGATTATTGATGAAGACCCACGTGTAGTTAGAACAAAAGGAGATGCAAATCCTGCGTCTATACCTGGAACAGACATGCCAATAACCAAAGATGAATACATTGGAAAAGTAGCATATGTAATTCCACAGATTGGATATGTCACAAGAATTCTTACTCCCCCAATAAATTACGTCATAATCGCAGTCATTATTGGAATTATGATATACAAGCAATATGGAAAGAATAAAACAAAATCAGGTAAGGCAGTTTCTACAGATCAATTTCCTCCAGTAGATTCTAATGTCACAAATACATCAATACCAACTGAAGTAGAACAGTTTGATTTAGCTAACAGTAGCGGAAACATAGAACCTAAAGAATCAGAACGAAAAGAAAGTTAGTTTCCTACGCCAGCTAGTTTTTCTGCAAGCTTTTTGTTTTCTGTTTTACTTATCTTAAACACACGTTCGAAATAATCAGCTTGTTCAGGAGTAAGATCAGGTTCTTCTTTTACGTTTGCTAGATTTTTGGCAAGTTTCTTTTTATAACCAAGCTGCATTAGTCGCGAAATGTTAATTCTTTGTGCTTGTGGNNTCAACATCGACTCCTTTACGTCCTTTCAGATATTTTTTAAGGATTGGACCAGTTTCGGGGTTTCTAAAGTCTTTTTCTGAAGGCAATGTAACCATCAGTCCTCCTGCTATATCTTGAGCTAATCTACCAATCTCGTATGGAAATCTAGTAACATTATGTTTACAAACATTTGCAAGCATATCATCGTTTAACCAAACTCCAGATTTGGTTTGGTGTGCCTGATATGAAGACGCAATTCCAGCTGCGTAAATACTTTCGTTTAGATGTGTCATTTCTACAAGCTTGTCTTTGATATGAGATACGTTTGGTATTCCGTTATAATCCGCAATGGATGCTGCAGCACCAATGAGTACATCGCCCAATCCCGTTTTACAGACATAGCTTCTTCTATGGTAACATGTGAATCGTTCAACAAGCATTGAAGCAAAATCATATTCACCATTCATAAAAACACGGTCCCATGGAATGAAAACGTTATCAAAAATCATCATGGCTTCTTGTCCTGAAAATTTTGCGTTTCCTGCATCAAGATCTCCTTCTTCCATGCTCCTTGTGTCACAAGACTGTCGACCATAGATGTATGTAATACCTGGATCGTCCGCTCTGACAGCTCCAACTATTGCATAATCTTTATCATTTTCTTGCAGTCGCATTGTTGGCATTACTATAATCCAATGAGAATTAATACAACCAGTTTGGTGTGCTTTTGCACCTTTTATGATAACACCTTTGTCATTTTTTTCTACTATGCGTAAGAATACATCTGGATCTTCTTGTTCATGTGGAGCTTTACTTCTGTCTCCTTTTGGATCAGTCATAGCACCACCAATTACAAGATTTTCAGTTTGAACCATCTTTATAAAATCAACAAGTTTTTTGTGATAGTTTGTCTTGTATTTTTCATCTATTTCATATGTAACAGAATAAAGTGAGTTTAGTGCATCCATGCCTACACATCTCTGAAAACATGTTCCAGTATTTTGGCCTAGTTTTCTTTGCATTTTATTTTGGTTAACAAGATCAGTGGCACTTTCTACAATATGCAAAAATCGATTAATTTTTTGTCCCGTTATGGAGGAATGTACTGTGGCAAGTTCTTCTTCTCTTACAGCAAGATCGTATGTCTCAGCAACAGCGTTAATGGAAGGTCGTATAATTGGATGATCTACGGGTTCTTTAACACGCTCTCCAAAAAGATATACCTTAAGATTTCTTCCTCTGAGACTCTGTATGTACTCAGCACCAGTCCTAATTGGCATGCACCTATTCTTACTCATAGCAATATAAAATCTTAGGCATGTCCTTTAGCGGCAAAAAGTGCAGATATGCGATCAGATAAGACCTATTCTTACATCTACTACCTTACAGCCTCTTCCTTTTTCAAAGACCAGAACAGGATTCATATCAAGTTCCTTTATTTCTTTAAAATCACTTACTAGTTGTGATAGTCTTTGGATACATTCAGATAATTTGTTGAGATCAGATGGTTTTTCACCNNGCTTCTTTATCTGTAATTGGGGCAAGTCTGAATGTAACATCTTTAAGGACCTCGACGTAGATTCCACCCATACCGAACATTACAACAGGTCCAAAACCAGGTTCTAATTTAGAACCAATTATGATTTCCTTTCCGCCCTTTACCATTTCTTGTACTAAGACTCCTTTGATAATCGCTTTTTTGTCGTATTTTTTTGCATTCTTGATTATTTCTCTAAACGCAGCTCTTACTTCCTGTGGATTTTTTAGTCCAACTTTTACTCCACCTGCATCGGATTTGTGTATAATTTGTGGTGATGCAATCTTCATCACCGCAGGAAAACCAATCTTTTTTGCAGATTGAATTGCTTCTTTATCTTTAGTAGCTAAAATGCTTTTTGGAACTGGGAAACCATAAGCTCGTAAAACCTCCTGCCCTTCTTCTTCAAGAAGATTTTTCCTTCCTTCTGCTTTGACTTGGGCAAATACCTTTTCCACCTTCTTTTTGTTTACAGCAAACTTTCGAATAGTACCCTCGGGGGTCTGAGACCATTGAGTAAACCGTAGCATCGCATTAAGAGAGCGAATAGCAGTCTCTGCATAGGTATAGTGAGGTACACCTCCTTGTGCAAGTATTTCCTTGTTTTTAATTCCCTCGTCTAAACCCATAAGGCTTGCAAGTATAGTCTTATTTGGATATTTTTTAGACATATTAACAATAACTTCAGCAAGTTTATTGTAATCCAAAGTTGCAGATGGAGTACACATCGCAATAACTGACCCCACATTTGTATGTGCAAGAACTTCGTTTAGCACATTATCAAATCTATTAAAATCTGCATCACCTACAATATCAACTGGGTTTCTAGAGGAACCCCAAGGAGGGATAACTGCATTAATCTTTGGTCTTATTTCCTCGATTTTTGCCATTTTGATTCCAAGCTTGGAACAGGCATCAGTAGATATGATAGCTGGTCCTCCTGCATTAGAAACAATGACAAGGTCTCCTTGGGTTGGGAGTTCCTGCTTAGAAAACGCTGTTGCATAATCAAATAATTCTTCCATGGTATCAACACGGATTGCTCCTGACTGCTTTAGTAATGCATCATAAATTTCGTCGGAACCCATCAAAGCTCCAGTGTGTGACATGGCTGCCTTTGCACCCTCTGGGCTTCGACCTGATTTTAAAACAACAATTGGTTTTTTTATTGGATTAAGACGTGTTATTTGTTTACAAATTTTTAGAAACTCTGGACCATTTCCCAGATCTTCAATATACATTACTATGACTTTGGTTTGTTCATGTTCTGCAAGAATCCTTAGAATATCCACTTCATTGAGATCTACTTTGTTTCCCATGCTAATGACTGCAGAAAATCCAATCCCTTGGGCACTTGCATCTTCTACCAAAGCTGCACAAATAGCCCCACTTTGTGAAACAAGTGCGATTCCACCTGATTTTGGAGTTACTTTAAGAAATGTTGAATTCATCATTGTTTGTGGTGCAAGATTCATCACACCAAGACAGTTTGGACCTATGATTCTCAGATTGTATTGTTTAGCAATTTCTCCTAATTTTCTCTCAAGTGCAGCTCCCGCTTCATTTACTTCTTTGAATCCAGCAGTTATTACAATAGCACCTTGAATCTTTTTCTTGCCACATTCCTCGAGCACAGAAGGGACTACATCATTTTTGGTTATAATTACTGCAAGATCAATTTGTTCTGGAACATCAAGTACGTTCTTGTATGCTTTTTTATCAAAAACTGTTTCTCTAGTAGGACTTATTGGGAAAATTTTTCCAGTGTATCCTTTCATTATGTTTGATGTAATTGCTCTTCCCACACTGCCTTCTTTATCTGATGCACCGATTATTGCAATAGATTTTGGAGAAAGAAAAACAGATTCAGTCATTTTTAATGAATTGGGATCAAATTGGATTGTATAATAAGTTATCCGTTGCTTTAACTCCCAAGCATCTTTCCTGCTAGGTTTTCTTTTCTTGGAATCCATTTTATAGAAAGATTGGAATATTTCCCTACCAGATTCCATGCTTCCATTGCCAAGGTTCTAAGATTAGGGCTGTTTATGGCATACTCATGATTTAGTTGCGATACTGTATTTTTTGAATCACTGTAGATGTTTATCTCGTCTTTATAATCAAAAAATTTTTTTAATGCAGCAATTATGGCAAGATATTCCGCTTGATTGTTTGTAATGTTTGGTTCTCCCTTATAGAAAGATTCTCCAGTCTCTTTCACAAAAAAGCCAAATCCAGAATTTGGCCCTCCTGAACCATCGACATAAATGTTAAACACCATCTCTATACAGACCTGATATTTTTATGCCCAAGTTTACAACTATTAAAAAGATAATAAACGAAATAGACTGCGATATGATTGATGCTAAATATGGCTCGTAGACTTCAGTGAGCAAATAATATTGCAAAACCCATCTTGCTATCATGTATATAATTTCACCAACCCCTAGTGATGATATGAGTTTGATGAGATCTTTTTTGAGTACATGCCAATCAATTTCTCCTGATTTTAATTTGTATTTTTTTCTATTATCAACGTAATACAATCCACCAAATGTAGAAAGATACACGGAATAATCTACTAAAAGCGTAAAAGTTGTGTTAAGATAATATTCTTGTCCGGAAAATAATTGTGCGGCTATTGCTGAAATGGTAACGGAGGCAGCATACCCAAACAGTATATTCTTGTTCAGTTTGAGATATTCTTTGTATTGTTGTCTCACAAAAATTACTGTACAAGACTTACAAATAAATCATCTAATTGAATCATTAACAAGAATATAATAGAGATTTGAAAAAAGGATCCTTAGAATCTGTTTACACAAACCAGAAAACTCGTTTAATAATAATGATGTGAAGGACGTTGTTGTTTTCCTAGATTATCAAAATGATCATGTTTTTTCTGATCTTCCGCATGAGTGTGTGTTGTACCATCTGGCATTTAGTCGACGTAGGCAGATTTACGATTAGAAGAGATTGTATAATCTTGCAAGAGATACTTTGTCGGCTGGATCGACAGTTGCAATCTTTCCGTCTACTCTGACTTCATATGTTTCTGGATTGATCTCTATTTTTGGTGTGAGATCATTGTAAATCATATCTTTCTTGCCGATCTTTCTACAATTTTTCACTGGAACTAACCTCTTACTTGTTTTGACTTTAGAGGCCAGTCCCAAGTCAAGAGCAATTTGCGACGAAAATGTCACTGATGTGGAATATTTTGCCCCGCCCATGGATCCAAACATAGGTCTGTAGTAAATTGGTTCTGTGATTGGTATTGACGCATTAGGATCTCCCATCAAAGAATATGCGATCATTCCTCCTTTGATTATCAATTTTGGTTTGATACCAAAAAATTGTGGCGTCCAGACTACAATGTCGGCAATCTTGCCAATCTCCAACGAACCCACATACTGTGATATTCCATGCGTAATTGCGGGATTTATTGTAATTTTGGCAAGATATCGCTTTACTCTCAGGTTATCATTTGTTCCTGATTCTTGTGCTAGTCTACCTGCCATCTTTTTCATTTTATCGGCAGTTTGCCAATTTCTTGTTGTAACCTCGCCTATTCGACCCATTGCCTGGCTATCAGATGACATCATACTTAGGGCTCCAATATCATGCAGGACGTCCTCAGCTGCGATTGTCTCACCTCGAATTCTTGATTCGGCAAAAGAGACATCTTCAGGAACAGATGGATTAAGATGATGACACACCATCATCATATCCAGATGTTCAGATAGTGTATTTACTGTAAACGGTCTTGTTGGGTTGGTTGATGATGGCAGGATGTTTTTTTCACCAGCAATCTTCATTATGTCTGGAGCATGTCCTCCCCCAGCCCCCTCAGTGTGATATGTGTGAATGGTTCTACCAGCTATTGCATTTATTGTATCATCCACATATCCACATTCATTCAATGTATCAGTATGAATTGCCACTTGGGTGTCAGTTTTGTCTGCTACCCTCAGAGCAGAATCAATTGTAGCAGGTGTTGTACCCCAATCCTCGTGTAACTTTAAGCCACATGCGCCGCCCTCTATTTGTTCCATTAATGCTGTCTCTTGAGAATCATTTCCTTTCCCCAAGAAACCAAAATTCAAAGGCAACTCATCAACTGCTTCTATCATTCTTTGAATGTTCCAAGAGCCCGGGGTACAGGTGGTGGCATTGGTACCATCTGCAGGACCAGTTCCTCCGCCAATCATTGTGGTGGTTCCACTACAAATTGCATGTATAGCTTGTTGTGGTGAAATAAAATGAATGTGAGTGTCAATAGCGCCTGGAGTACAAATGGTATGCTCTCCTGAAATNNTTTCCTGCATTACCAATTCCTGCTATAACCCCATCTTTAATTCCAATATCTCCCTTGATGATACCAAGGATTGGATCCATAATGATTGCATTTGTGATTACAAGGTCAAGTGAGTTTGCTCTTTTCACGCCGCTTGCTTGACCTTGTCCATCTCTAGCACTTTTTCCTCCTCCAAAAACCACCTCATCCCCATATACAAGAAGATTTTTTTCAATCTCAATTATCAAATCGGTATCAGCAAGTCTTACTTTGTCACCCACCGTCGGACCAAAAAGATCGACGTATGTCTTTCGCGGAATTTTCAAAGTCATGATTTGAAACCTCTTTCCTTTGATTTACTCAAGGCATCTTCTCTTTTTTCATCCAAATTCCCGTTGACCAATCCAGAAAACCCAAAGACAATCCTTTTTCCAGCATATTCTACAAGTTCTACTTCTCTAGAGTCACCAGGTTCAAATCTAACAGATGTACCTGCTGGAATATTCAGATGAAATCCATAGGAATCTTTTCTGGTAAAAGATAATGCCTTGTTTACCTCGAAAAAATGAGTATGTGATCCCACCTGTATTGGCCTATCACCAGTATTTGTTACGAGAATTTTTACAGTCTTTCTGTTTTCATTTGCTATGATTGGTTGATCTGAAATGAAATATTCTCCAGGTATCATATCATTACACTATTGGATTATGCACGGTTACGAGTTTTGTTCCGTCTTCAAATGTGGCCTCAACTTGAATCGTGTGGATCATCTCAGGCACGCCAGGCAACACATCGTCTCTTTTTAGTACTTTGTTTCCAGAGACCATTAGCTCTGAAACTGTTTTTCCATCACGTGCACCTTCAAGTATATGATCCGTGATCAAGGCAACTGCTTCTGGATGATTTAGCTTCAAACCTCTTTCCTTTCTTCTCTGCGCTAACTGTGCTGCAACAAAAATACTAAGTTTATCAAGGTCTTTAGGAGTAAACATCATTGCTTTAGGTATAAAGGCGTTCTATTTATTAATTAAAATCTAAAATACGAAAAGATAATTTTGGGCAGGTGATAGATTTGACGTGTTAAGCTCAACATCAATCGTAGGAAATATTTTTGCTGAAAATGGATCGCAAATTCTAAAGGGAAAAACATTTGAAAAACTACACATATTACGTCACGATTTAGAGAAAAACAGACTTCGCAGGACAACTGAGAAAGGCACGGATATTGCCATAATATTGGAACGAGGTTCCAAATTGCAACATGGTGATATTCTCAAACATGATGCAAATTTTGTTGTGATTGAGCAACTTCCAGAAAAAGTCATCACAGTAAAAACAAAGGGAAATGAAGATGCCTTTGAATTGCTTGTATTGCTCGGTCATATAATTGGAAATAGGCACCGTCCGATTTCATTAGAGGGGAGATCAGTAACATTTCCAATCCAGTCAGAATCTGAACTAGGTGTCTTTGAAAGGCTGTTTGCGCCCATAATAGAAAAAATTGAAATGAGTATTGAAGAAAAAATATACAGGCCAGACGAGAGGATGAATGTTCATGAACATTGATGACATGCAGCAAGATTTGGGAATGATGCAGATATCAGACTCTTTCTTTCCCACTGGGCTTTACGCCAATTCAAATGGTCTTGAAAGTATTTTTCAAAATAATAAAAAAATCACACATCTTGAAGTTGGAAGAATTATTGAAACTCAACTAAAACAGCAAATTGGTCCTACAGACTTGATAGTAATGGAAAACGCATTGAAATTTGCAAGTGCAAAAGAATTTGACAAAATATTAGAACTGGATATGAAAATTAACTCGATAAAAAATATCAAGGAATTAAGAGAAGCTTCCAAAAGGTCTGGAATTCAGTTAATAAGATGCGTCAGAGAATTTATCACAGATAAAATTATTGAGGAATATCTAAAATTTCATCATACAGGAATGATTAGTGGAGCATATCCAGTTAGTTTTGGTCTGTGTGCCAATGCTTTGGGAATTGGTCCTCAAAAGGCAGGTTTGATGTTCCTCTACGGTTTTACAGTAAGTGTCGTAGGTGCAGCATCAAGAATGGGAATAACTCAACACTATCAGGCTCAAAAAATAATTCATGAATTAAAGCCATTAATTTCTCAAATTGTAAGCGAATGTATGGATAAATCTACAAAAGAGATTTGGCAATTTGCACCTCATTTAGAGATTTTACAAATGCGCCATGAGAGAATGGAATCTAAAATGTTTATTACATAAACAAAGTGATTTGGAAGATGACTAACAGAATACCGCGATTGGGGATTGGAGGACCAGTAGGTTCTGGCAAAAGCATGTTAATTGAGAGAGTTGTTCCAGTATTGGCATCAAAAGGATATAGCATCAGTATAATTTCAAATGATGTTATTTCAAAAGAAGATGCAGATAGAATGAGAAAAAATCTAGCAACTGACAGAGGTCTATTACCAGAAAATCTTGTCATTGGTATTGCTACTGGGGGATGTCCACACACTGCAATTAGAGAAGATCCGTCAATTAATATTTCAGTAATAGAAGAAATTGAAGAAAAACATCCTGAGTTAGATCTTATCATAATAGAAAGTGGTGGAGACAACATCACAACCACCTTTAGCCCAAGCCTTGCAGACTATTCCATTTACATAATTGATGTTGCTGGAGGGGACAAATATCCAAGAAAAAGNNAATAGGCAGAGGTAGGAGAAGATTGGATTTTTCAAATACAGAAGAAACATCAGCTGAAATGCTTCAACATAATGAAGAGATAAAGCAGCTTGGGGCAGACAAGCCTGGAAAAAATGGCAAACTAAAAATAGTTTTGGATGTCGAACCTTCCTCTGGGAAAACTAGAATAAAGGAAAAAGAATCCGCATTTCCACTTGGTGTTCAAAAGGAAATGTACTATGATCACTTTCAGCCCAAGATGACTCATGTCTACATGGTATCCAGCTCTGGTGGACTTTTGCAGGGAGACAGATACGTCATTGATATAATTTTGAAAAAAAATGCACTGACACACCTAACAACACAAGGAGCTACAAGAATATACGGTATGAATGTCAGTAACGCAATTCAAGTGGTCAATGTATCACTTGATGATGGTGCTTATCTTGAGTTCATTCCAGACCAGATAATCCCCTACAAAAACTCTAGATTTTATCAAGAGATCAACTTTAAAGTGCATGATAATGCCACAATGATTTACTCTGAGATCATAAGTCCGGGAAGAATTGGCATGGGGGAGCTTTTTGATTATGACATCTGTTCTCTCAGATCAACGGGAAAAAATCACAAGGATGAATTAAGATTTATTGATTTTACTAAAATTGAACCAAAAAAAATGAATTTACAGGATTTTGCATTATTGGAACAAAAACAAATTATAGGAACTCTATACATTCTGGCAAAAACAAAGGACGTTGAAAAGATAATTCAAACTTTAGAAAATGAGATTAAAAATTCTGCAGAACTTGAGTGCGGATGGTCTACAATGACAAAAGAAAATGGAATCCTACTACGAATTCTTGGTAATACGACCAGGGATGTTTTTCGACTGGTTTACAACACAACAAAAATAGTCAGAAAGATAGTACTCAATTCAGATTTTCATGAAATACGGAAAACCTAAGGAAGGACCTTCTTAAAATTGGATTTCAATAACCGACGAAGTGTATCACAAAAATGAATTTCTTTAGTTAATACTCAATCCAAAAAAACTTCCACTTGTTACAATATTGTATAAAATGTCAACACCGATTACTATGCTAATTGATCCAACCGAGTAACGTAAAATCTTGTTGATTCGCTCAGAATAAAGTGTGAGTGAGAACGGAAGTCCTATGGTACTACTTATCAACATCATCCCAACAATTGATCCTATCCCAAAAACTAGGATGAGTTGTAAAATAATTTGTAAGTCATGCAATGTTGAAAATGCCAAAACCACNNCGATTTGTGTCCGTGACTGTGTGCCCTATCATGTACATGAGGGTGTGTATGAATTGTACCATCATGAGTATGAGTATGAATGTGTTTTTCTCCGACTGACCTTCTGTTAAGATATGTAAAAAGTCCGAGAATCACAAGCATCATACCTACTCCAAATTCAAAATTACCAAACATTTCACTTGGGATGTTAATTGAGAATACAAAAATTAACAGACTTACAAGAACTAACGCAGAAGTATGTCCAGCTCCCCATAGCGCACCTAGAATTGAATTTTTGACAGCACCTGAACCAATTCGGCGAAAAATCGATAAAGAACTTTTTTGTGATGATTTTGAATTTTGTGTAGCTACAGCAACAACATGATCAGGTTCAAAGGCGTGTGAAAAACCTATCAAAAATCCAGCAACAAGCACGAAGAAAGGAGACGCCGTTGGAAGTTGTTTGATTAATTCTTCTATCATAGTTTTTGACCTTTAATTCAAGTAGATTTTAGAATATAATCTGAAATTTGGATTGGGGTGTTCAGAACAATAAGATTCATAGATTCATCATCAAGTGTGACCTCAAAAGATATTGTTCTCAAAGTTTCAGGAACTCCGATCATTACCTGTTCTGGACGTAAGATACAAGCCGCATTTTTCTGAATTTGCTCAATTGGCCTACCCTTACGAAGTTCAGAAACTATAAACTCAGAGTAAATAGTGATAGCTTCATTGATATTGATTTTAAGATTCCTGTTTAGTCTGTCTTTTATCATAATTGCCGAGTTAATGAAAATTTCCTCATCAGTTTTTGTGGAATATTGATGAATTTTTGTAAAAGGAGAAGTGTCAGGTTCCCCTTTTACCGTTATTTTGATGTAGATCAATCCCGCTCTGGAATTTGTGGACGGGGACCATCACTAAAGTGATATGTATTTCCAGTTCCACGGTAATTGTGTGGTCGTACAGGATCACCATCTTGTAAACCTCTCTTTGTAAGCGACAAACCAGCTAATAGTTCTATAATGAGTCTTTGTCCAAGTCCAGAGGTAATACCTCCATTGTATGAACTATTATCACTTACATCATAAGCAGGAGCTACCTCCACAAGATCCATTGCAAATCTATTAGGATCGAATGATTTTGATAATAATCTTACCATTCTAATTCCTTCTCTTGAGGTAAGACCATTTGGTTCTGGCTCGCCTGTCCCTGGAGCATATGAAGGATCAAAAGAGTCTATATCCCAGCTAAGGTAAACCGCATCGGTTCCATCATTAGCTCTATCTGCTATCTCCTTAGCAATCATGTCAATTCCCAATTCTTCAACATCTAGCATTG
>DUJB01000039.1:18960-19109 GCA_013330055.1 Nitrosopumilaceae archaeon | reverse complement strand
ACAGCTTGGTTACAGTAGATGGAATTTTCATGTTGAAGACCTAGAAACTAAACAGAAACAGGAAATTCATTTCAAGTGGTGTGGCACTGATATGAGAAAGACAGGAACGTGGGATTACGCACCATTATGGGAGATGCACGATATTGGGG
>DUJB01000039.1:0-18878 GCA_013330055.1 Nitrosopumilaceae archaeon | reverse complement strand
CAAAAAATTCGATGAGTGTATGGCATTTGGCCTCATCAAACGACTCGCCTGGAAACTTCGATTAAACTTAAGTTGTGATGACATTCAAATGTTAAAAGCTCATAAGAGATCCGAGGAACTTCTAAAGGAGTGGCTCAGTGAGGATGAATTACGCTGGCTTGTATATCAAGATGAATTAAAAATCCAATATGAGGATGAAATATTCATAATCAAAAAAGATCCTCATGCACGAGTTGAAGTTATCAAAGATGGCAAATCTGAAAAATTATGCGTGATCGCAAAAGACAGTGGAGTTGCAGCAGGAGATATTTTGCTTACCAAAATTATGATGATCAAGACTAACCCAGCATTATTTAAAAAAATTGCAACCGAAAGGAGAACTTAATTATAAGTTATAAGTTTTTGATTAGGAGTGGAAAAATTGAATAAAGATAACATATTCACAGAACCAATACCAAAAAAAGCAAAAGAGCCACCAAAAGAACCATCAAAGATCATACCAAATGATGCCAAATCAGAGGAAGGAAAGTGGTATCCATTTGCCAGTGAATTCAAGCTTGAGGAAATTCTAAAAAAAGACGATATTGATTATGAAGAAAATCATTATCCATGTTACAAACTCACAATAAAGTTTTCAGATGAAGCAAGAAAGGGAATTTACCCAAAAGATTTGGTTTTAATTGGAACAAACCAAGATTGGGGGAGTTATTACTATCGAGGAATGGATGAAGGAGTTGAAAATTATGTAATAAGAATGGCAAACAGAATCAAGTCTATGAAATCCGAATTAGCTAGATTAAGAAGCCGAAATCACGCATTGGAGCTTCACTTTACAAAGACACGTTTTGATGAAGACAGAGAACAGCTTAGACGAGATCACGAAACAGAAAACTGTGAATATTGTAATGAATCAATTGATAAGAAAAAACTAATCGAAGGAAAAGACTGGTTTTACTTGGCAGAAGAAGGAATAATGCACATTGAATGTGGAGTCAAATCATTTGGTCATAAATGCAAAAAATGTGGATTTGTTTTCGAATATGATTTTGATAGTGAAGGATGTCCTGAATGTGGTGGCCATGTGGAACGAGCAACAGTAAAGGAAGTAAGAAACAACTTAACTTACAGTGCAATAAAGAAATATCTCCCAGAAGAATTGCGAGATAGGGTAGTCTTAAAAGATGATTAGCACTATTACACTTACCTGTGTTAAATGTGGACATGAAGACACAGAACATTTTTACGAAACAATTTTTTGTAATGAAAAGGTAATTCTGCCTTGCGGTCATGATGACTATGAAGATGACGGTGGAGAAAGAATACATGATATGTATAAGTGTAATGGGTTTAAGGCGAGAGATTAATGCAGAATTGCACATGTGGCCATTTAATCAAGTTTCAGTTTAATGAAAAGTGGTTGCATAACTCACAGGTTAAAATCCGTTCAAAGTGGAAGGATAAACTAAGCATGAAATGTGAAAAGTGTGATTGTATAAATCCACAAAAAAGACAACAAAGGTGAGAGCTTGGAAGATATTACAAGACAAGACCTTGATGCTGTTTGTGTTTTATTAGATAAAATACAATCTGCGGAAGCTAATATTTTATCAACAAGAATCAAAAAAGCAGACATGATCCCAAGATTGTATCAGGCTGCTTATGTTGAAAGCATGTATAAGATTTTATCAAAATTTAAAACATTTGAAGCTTTTGAAACCCAAATCAAATATAGTTATAGCGATGAAAAATTCGCATTAGGACGAGGAAAACCATTTGATGCTGTAAAATTCTTTCTAAACAAGGCACATAAAAGGCAGGACGAGGTTTGNNCCAGACAATCAAAAATTAACTTTGACATTAAACTTTGGTCAAGACGATACAAAGGTGTTAAAAGATGATGGAGTCTATGTCTGTGAAAAGTGTTTGGAAGTAAATGCAGACAATTCAGAGGGAGGAATTAGCTGTGATTTGGAGATGGCAGATGATATAACATGAAACAATCAATGTATAATGAAATTACCATCGATCAGTTCAGATGCCATGTCTGCAATACAGGCTATCCAAGATTTGCCATAGGTAAAAAACACGTTTATGCAACATGTAATTTTTGTGAAAGACGTGATGAAGTCGGTTTAGTTTTTCTAACAAAGAGAGTTATGGAATGAATGATTTTGACTATGACATGATAAGTACCGTTGTTTTAACTACTGTAATTGGCGGATTAGGATTTTATTTAATTATTCTAACGGTTGAAGGTTATAATGATGAAATTAATAATATTAAACAAATGGATTGTGATCAACTGTTTAATTACCTAGTGGAAAACATTGAAGGAGGATATTTCTTTGGAAAATCAAATGAGATTGCCCAAAAGAGTTTTGATCTGAAATGCAAAGAAGGTTTGAAAGATGACTGAATTGGAAGATAAAATAATCACAGCATTACACGTACAAGAAGTTTACCAAAAAATAGGGATGAAACAAAAAGATGATGACCATACCCCTAAAGTACGATGGCACGCTAGGGGTGGTTATGATTTAATTCAATGGCTGAAGGAAGAAATACCAGAATTAGGGGAAAGATTAAATCAACAAAATATAAGGAAAATTAGGCCATGTTGATTGATACTAGTTCACCATGTGATGTTTGTGATTGGGAGAACGATGAGATGTTTGAGTCTGGTGCTGTAGTAATGTTAACAAATGATAACCCCGAAAAAAAACTAAATGAAGAAGTAAGACAGTTTTGTAGAAATTGCGGTAGTCATAGATATGTTTCAAAAGAGGTTGCTGCACTATGGTCAAGAGAATAATTAACCAAGAGCAAGTAAAACTTCATACTATTTCAATTCTTAATTATTATGAAAATGCAAAAACAGAAGTCNNTTTATTCAGGAGTATATTTGGGTTGTTTGCAATTCAGGAATGAGAAATCAGGTAGCAGAAATGATATTTCACAAGTATATGGAATCAAAGGATCTTGACGTAATTAGACATCCACACAAAAGACATTCAATTGAATTATTACTAAAAAACGCAAGCTCGTGGTTTAGACAGCTACAGGATAAAGAAACAGATTTTGACAAACTTGAATATTTGCAAACATTACCTCATATTGGACCAACAACAAGGTATCATTTGGCAAAAAATCTCGGCATCCAAGTTTCAAAACCAGACAGACATTTAGTGAGAGTTGCAGCAAGATTTGGTTTTAAAAACCCACAGGAGTTATGCGAATTCATTTCAAAACAAACAGGAGATAACATAATCACAGTAGACGTGGTTATATGGCGGTATTGCAATTTAAGAGGGAGTTACTAATGGAAATTAATCATTATGAATTACTACAAAAAATCAGTAAGGTTGGAGTNNTCAGTATTTGGTGTTTCAGCTACTTTAAGAAATATGGTACTAGTGCCACAGCATAACACAAACCTTGAATCATTTGTTGATTATTATTTAATGGTTAGAGAAACAATTGATCCCAAAGCCGAATTAATGACTTTTTCAGATTATGAAAAACAGAGGAAGGTAATTCAGTAATGGTAGAGCTTCAGGTCACATGCCCAAAATGTAACAGATTACCAGGGGAACATACACCATTTGAAATGGGATCTTGTTATGGGATGGATTACCTATTACGGTTCATAGATAATTACGACAAACGCCAAGAAAAATCAGCTTTAAAGTTCTATGCTATATTACAAGAATATGGTAGACAGGTTAAAAAATTTGCAAATCTAGACTGGAAGTTCTTCAAGGAGTTTAAACTGAAATGAACGAATTAATCAGTTATCAATTATCAAAAAATGACTTAGATATTATCAAATCTTACACTGAAGGCAAAGAAATTTCAAGTCTAGCAAGAAAGTCAATGACAATCTTATCTAACGTATTTGGTGGATTACATCATTTAGAACCAAGTCAGTTAGAAAAATTCCTATGGTTTGAAAACCTGTATAACGAATATTCCCTTGCAAGAAGCTTAAGTACATTTGATCCACAGGAACTCACTCTACTAGTTATAATGGCACATGATATGGCGGTACGAGTTACAATACGTCCTTGCAACTTTCAATATTTGAAGTTACAATTTCATGAAAGACAGAGAGAGGGAAACTTTTGCACACGACATCCATCACTTGAATCAGTAACATCAGGTTTTAGAAAAGGAGAAAAAAGAATAGCATGAAACTAGAAGAAGCTAATAAAATCTGTGATGATTTGCTAAATTCAGGACTTTCAAACTATTTCAAAACTTACAAAGTATGTGGCAGCATACGAAGAAAGCAACCAGAAGTAAATGATATTGATATTGTCGCAATACCAAAACCTGAATCAGACTTTCAATTTGGAGAACCATCATTAAGCAATTACATTAACAATTTGGATTNNGTTTCAAGGTGCGATGATTGATCTTTATTTGGCAAATGAACAAACATTTCAAACACTGGTATTAATCAGAACTGGTTCTGCTGAACACAATGTACGGTTAACAACTATTGCCAAATATAAAAATATGAAGTTAAAGGCAGATGGAAAAGGCTTAGTTGATAGAAATGATGAATCAATAATATACGAAAATACTGAAGATGGAATATTACAAAGATTATTAGGAAACGTGCCAGTTCCAGAAAAACGAGGAATTGTATGACAGTGGGCTTGTGTCATTCTTGTTTGGCTAATCCTGTTCCATTAGTAAATTACAAAGGCAAAATAATTTGTAGAAGATGTTATGGACAGATCAGCAGACAGATGTAATTAATCTAACTATTGATTCGAGGTACACATTGGACACAATACATTTGATTTGAATGGAGTGCCACAATCAGGGCATGTCTTAGTATAGATCGGGTTGCTACCACTACCAAATACGTTCTTTCTTACCATGATAATCTTAACTAGTAGACTTATTTAAAAGAAGATTTTTATCAATATTTTTATAAATAGCTACTCCCAGATTCTAGGACATGGGTAAAAGAAAGAAACAAGAAAAAGAAGTGAAAAAAGTAACAAGGAATCTTGATGGTGAGATTACTGGTGGCAAGCCTGGAAAGGGTTTCAACAAGTAAATGGCCATAGCCGAAGTCTACCTATCTTCTCTTTTTGGTTTCATAAGTGGGGTACTAAGTGGAGTTATAACCATGTGGTTTATTTATAAAAGGAAAGGAAAAACAATTGAAGCTAAAAACTGAACAGATTAAAAAATATTCAAATTATCTTAAAATTATTGGTATTTCAACAATGGTGATTTATGTCAGTTTTGGGTTATATGCTTACATTATATCAGATAACAGTTGTTCATATTCCGTTTTTTGTTCAGCATTAACTGATGCTTTTGCAGATCAATCAACCGAAGGAAATAATTACTTTGTTACAATAACCGATTCAATTGAATCTTCAGAAATTCTTAGATGACCATTATTGTTCATTCCTCTTAACAGTAACTATACTTGCACTAAGTTTATGGGCATATGTTGATTATGTAGATGCAGCATATTATTGTGGAAAAACATGTCAGGCATTAAGAGATGCCGAAGAAGCTAAAGTAAAGAAGGCAGAACCATGTTACGGAATTTANNTCATTAGGACAAAAAAACTTCATCTCACTTCGTGTTTCTAACTCCTGCAAACATATTGACACTTGCCCTGATGTTAAAGAACTAGCAGACATGTATGACAATTCAAACAAGTATCTTTCAGGTGATTTTTACTTTGATAACAAGACTGACGTATGGAAAAGAACACCACCAAAAATTCCAAATGTATTAGAACTTTACAAGTTTATTGATCAATTACCTTGGGTTCTTTGGGTAGATCCTGATGATTACACGTGGGATCGTACAAAACAAATTATCATTGAACCATCATTACGATACATTAAGCGAAGTGACACAATAGATGAAAATCGCGTTAGATATGAATATGAAGGCTTGTCACTAAAAAGATGTGCCAGTGCTGTAATAGGATGGGAGAACAACGGTTCAGAGATTTTATTGGATGTCTTAAACCATTTCTATTCCAATTGTCGTGAGCAGGTAAAGTATGATCCAACAATTGAAATTTTCATGGGTACAAAAGTTTTTGAAGANNCTAAAGGAGTTAGAAGACATTCAGAAGTGTGAAAAGTTAAAAAGAGTAGATGCAGCAGAGGGCAGAGTAGATAGGAATGAGGTAGATTGTAAAAATGAGGAAGAACGTAAAAAATATCTTGAAGGACGCGAGTAAATGAATCCAAAGAACACTCTAAAACTAATTAATCGGGTAAGAAACTCCAAACAAGTTCTAGTCTTCGGTCAATA
The DNA here is from genome assembly GCA_013330055.1 of Nitrosopumilaceae archaeon. Taxonomy (GTDB): domain Archaea; phylum Thermoproteota; class Nitrososphaeria; order Nitrososphaerales; family Nitrosopumilaceae; genus UBA8516; species UBA8516 sp8516u. The sequence continues at coordinate 12,577 of DUJB01000039.1, read as the reverse complement.
TGGTAGTGGAAAAACCGTACTGACAAATAACATAAAAAATAACCTTGATGTGGAAGTTCATGAGGATCATGCCCATAAGTTATTTGCTGAAGAAATTAAATCCTATGAAGAAAGGAAACCACCTGCAACATCAATTTATGAAAAAACAAATCCAACAAAACCAACAATTTTCGTCTTAATTCGTTATCATGGATTACCAGCACCAAGTAATTATGAAAAAAGAATCTGGATTTTTACAAGCTTAAACCGTTCTGAATTACTGGATCTTGTTGAAAACGATCTGGTGAATTATAATTTGGCTGAAAAGTTTCTTCGAGCATGGTATTTGTATATGTTAAAAAAAGATAGAAAGACTAGACCGTTTTTAGTAGTCGATGGACCGCGTTCGTTCATTGGTAGATACAAATTTGAAAGAGATAATCGAAGGTTAGAAAATTGAATTCTGGGAGATTAATCGAAAACGAGATTGAACATTTCTTGGATTTAGGGTATAATGACAAAAAAGAAATTTACAATAAAGTAGTTGAAAAATTAGGAGTTCCAAGACCAACAGTACGAAGGGTTGCGAGAGATTTACGATTGAGAATGATTAACAGAGTTAAAATACTTCAAAATGAAATAGACAAACGAGGTTGGACAAATAATGAAAATAACACATAATAATTGTTATTTAGAAAAGCGTGATACAGGCTATTCCATTTGTATTTCTTTACCAGACAATTCAAAAAATTACATCCATTCTGACACTTTAAGTATTATTGATCTAGCTTTAAAATATCGCGAAAGTTTATTGTTACGATCAATCGAACCAGAAAATTGTACGATAAAAGAAGATGGTAGTTATTATAGAATAAATATTATGTTTGAAATTTATCCCGAAGTGACAGAAATAAATAAACTACCTACAATTTACCTATTATTTCATGGCAGAAAATTAAACCTTAATGATGCAATTTTTGAACGTGATTTATTAATAGATTAATTAGATTTTTTATACTTGTTTGTCACGCCACCATATCGCCTCATTGGTCTATTTGACCACGACAATACAGAGAAAAACGTTTCATCATTCAAATCAGAAAGGATTTCAAGATCCTCTTTGTCACTTCCAAGAATCGGTAGGTTAGAATCTAAGAGGTGATTGTCAACTTGTATCTGCAAATCCTTAGCAGTTATGCTTGGATTTTTTCCAGTATAATATCCAATTAAACTACAAATTAATCTACTTCGTTCCATCTACAAAATTCCTTCGTCATTCATATCTGACTAATCCAGATACACCGAATTTAAATAATGTAATCTATGCTTGAAACAAAAAGATGAATAATCACCATTTAATTTCTTATATTTAGGTTTATCACAATTATCAATTATGCACTCTAAGATCATATCTAATTAGGTAATCCTTCAGGAAATAATAAACTTGAAGATTTGAATCGCTGTCCATTATTCTCAACCTCGATTAAATGATTTTTACGCAATATCGATATATAAGTTGTCCATGTTCCTGAAATCGCATAACCAGACTTTACAGATAAATCCATTTTTTCTACCCAATTTGGATATTCCTCAACTAATATTTTTAGGATCTTCGCTGGTCCTGCACCTATGTTTTCTGCCCATAGATTGAACAATGATTGTGTGTCAGTTGGTAGCGGTTCAACATCATTAGTTAACTCTAATCCTTGTTCAGTCAAAATCAAGTTTGGACCTTCCTTATTGATGAGATAGTTTTTTCGCAGAATAGACATGTAAGTAGTCCAAGTACCAGATCCAACAGAATATCCTGCAAAAGTTCCTGCTTGATTGACAGTACAACTTTTTGGATAAAATGCTCTAATTGCACGTAAGATTTTCATCGGCCCAGCACCAAGTATTTCTTTTTCAGCATCAACAACTTCACCTAAATCTACAGGCAAAGTTTTGTTAACAATCATAGTATCTTTCGGTAAGACAATTGGCGTATTCTTTTCAAACTGTTTCAACGCTTCAACTGATCCCTTAATGTAACTTAAATTCTCCATTGTCTTTTTCAATCCTGGTTCAAGTTCTTTTGTTAAATGATCAATTATACTAATTTCAGAATTAATCGAGTGTAGAATGTTTGGCAATCTATCATTAGTCATTTTTATGGCCTTGTTATAGCCATCTTCAAAATATTTATTCAATAAATTTTTATCAACTGGCTTTTCAACTATCTTTTGTTCAACAGGTCTTTGATGTTTCAAAGTAGTATTTTCCCTTTGCAATTCAGTTACTTTTCTTCTCAAATCATCCATTGTTCGTAGTTCTTCCTCAGCCTCAATTGGAAGATCCTTTAATTTTTCTAGCACTCGCTTAACTTTTTCTGCTGGTGCAGACTTAATCTGCTGATATTTTTTTCCTGGTTCTTGATGTGTTGTTTGAGTCTGGTCGATCTTAATTTTTGTAACTTCATTTGTTAATGCTGGACCAAATGCGTAGAATTCTCCCTTGTTCAAAGTACGAAGACTTAGAATATCATTTTTTTCAGTAAAACCCAATTCCCATGCTGCACGTTTCATATCAATGTCTAACGAACTTCTACCAATCAGTTTTGTGTTAAGTTCAGCCACCACGTCTTTATTTAATTTTGAAATTCTTTGGCTGCACGCCACTAGTGCATATCCTCTTTTGCGACCTCTAGTAGCAAGATCCTTTACTGCATCAAGAGATTCAGCTTCACCTGATTTTGACTCTGGAGCTAGCACGTGTGCCTCATCGATGATAACTAAACATGGATGCCATAACTCCTTTGGTAGATTGATTAATGATTCTAAAAATATTCGTACAAATCTTTTTCTTTCATGGTGTTTTAACTCATACAAATCTATAATCGCGGATGTATTTAGCTCTAAAAGTCTTCTTGCTAATAATTCGGCTGCACGTAAATTGATTGGAATGTCACCATCTTTACCAACTAAAATATAATCAAATTTTTCCCTTAATGATGAAAACTCTCCTTCAATATCAATTAAAATCTGCTGTACCTTACCATGAGTTACTTCCATAAATTTTCTAATCGTGTATGATTTCCCACCTCCCGAATTTGCTACAATAAGTAATCTACCTTCAAGAATACGTTGAATATCNNCATCTAAAATGGAGTTATAATCTTTATTAATAAATCAATTTACTGATAACATTATAAAATGATCCATTGGGTATTATCAAAAAGTGGAATAAAACATCTATTCAAAGGTAAAGTCTATCGTTGTAATCAGGCTTTACTTCATACAGGAAATTTTGTACCTAAATATTCAAGATTTCCAATCTGTGCAAAATGTGTTAGACTGGTAATGAAACAATGACTGATAAAGATAACGAGATCATAAAAAAATACAATGACATGCCAAATTTACAATCAACTAAATTAGATTCAAATCAAAAAGAGGGATTAATTCTTGCTGGGGTTGCTTTAATTTTAGTTGCTGTTGGTGTTATATTATTAAGTAGTGTAGGGTATGAAACTGCATCAGTTCAAGACTATAAAAATAATATAATTCAAAATGTAAAAACTCTTGAAGATTGTGATAGATTAATTCTAATCGATACTATGTTATCAAGATATGAATCAATGACAGAGCCAACTCGGAAAGCAGTAAATAATAGAATGACGGAGTTAGATTGCTAATGATATTATCTTATCGAGAAAATGGTAAAACCATTCTAAAAATAAACGTAATTAAATTTTGGCAAGGTTTTACTCATACAAAATTTGAATTTAAGAATGGACAAATCATAGAATTACCACATCTAGAACAATTCTATATTGGAGAAGAAATAACCAAGGACAAAGCTAAATGATGTTAGTACAAGAATCAACATGTAAAACATTTCAAAATGACAAATTTAGAATTTTGATATATCAAGGAGAAAAATTTAATGCCATTATTGAGGCAAAGTGTCAGGCGATAAGGCTTGATGTGTTCGATATAAAGAATATTATGGAAGCATTATTCAATGGGCTAAACAAAGAGCAAAGAAAAAATATGATAAAGATCCTAGAAAAATCAAAGGATGAATAAATGGAAAAAGATACTTTTTCAATAGGCACGCTTCAAAGTTGGATTGAAAAAATAAAAGAAACCCCAAAGGGAAGTTCAATCTGTCCAATCTGCGAAACTGTTTATGATGACAGATATGATGGGTGTAATTGTTATGAGTAACAGAGCTCCTTGGAGAAGATATACCTGCTCTGGTTGCAAGGAAATTATATCTTATAATATGATTGATTTCCATGTGGGAAAACACCATAAAGGCAAAAAACTGAACTTTACTGAGATTGATTATGAAGTGCAAGTATAAGTTCATTCATTTTGTAAAAAGTAGAAAACAGAATCCAAAAACGGTAATCTACGATGTTCTAACAAATGACAAAATTATAGAATCAGGCGTGACAGCACACCCAATATTATTAGGAATTATCAAATGGTATGCAAATTGGCGACAGTATGGGTTTTACCCAGAATCAGGAACAGTCTTCGAGAAGACCTGTTTAGCAGATATTAGTGAGTTTTGTATTGAATTGAACAAAAGACAGCGACTTAAGGGGAAAAATTAATGGATTCTTGGGAGATTGCAAGAATCATAGTAACTGGTATAATGATTTCACTAATACCAGGAATGATGTTAGGTTTTCTAATCAAACAAAAATGGAATGAAAAAAAGAAATCACGACAATTAAAAAAAGAGAATCATTCAATATCTGAATATTTAGAAGATCAATAGATCATAGTAATTCATAAATAATCTTATTTATGGATGTTAGCTGAAGATTTCATGAAGGAATGGTGGGAACGAGCATTAATTTTTCTAGCCAAAAATCCTGATCCTCACCTAATAACTGAAATGAATTACATAACAAAGGTGTTAAGAAAACATGACTGATCTTATTGTGATGCCTTTGTTTAAAAAAAACTGGCTGGGATTTAATTCAAGAATCAATCCAGATGTAAAAGAACTTTTTGAAAAAAAATTAATAGTTAGGTGGCAAAAAATCCAAGAAAACAGGATCTTAATGGAGGTTAAAAGAAATGACTGAGCAGTACGAAGAAGTAACAGATTACAAAAAAATTGGAATAATTGCAGGAGTAATAGGTGCAGGAGTTTTATCATTTTTCCTAATTTCAAGTGGATTAGTTACTAATGATAGTTTACAGCTTAAGGATTATACAGAAATAACTGAAGAAGAACTAACAGCAAAAATAAAATCTGAATTCCTAGCCAATAACAAAGATGTCATAGCAAAGTATGTGGAGTTTGGATTATCGGAAGAATCAATAACCGAAGTTCTCTTGGCCGATTGTACTATTTTAGATAATCTAATTAATCTCGGTCAGGTTTATGAGGGATTAATTGAGGAGAAGAAAAAACTATGCCAATAGGATTGTGTCACATGTGTCTTACTTCAAGTGTAGAAATTGTGGATGATGAAGAAAAACTATGTGCAAATTGTTATCCAACTTATCATCGTTACAAAAAAGGTTCATCATATTCACCAGAGAATGAAGCAGAAAAAAAATACACAATTCAGGATTTGAAAAGGAAATGGAACAAACAATAGATCATTCAAAAAAATATACCTTAATCGGTCTAGGCATAGTTTCACTAGTAGTAATTCTAAGTTTTGTGATTTATTTACTAGCAACAGACGCTTCTAACGTACCTGAAAGGGATGCCTATAAAATTCCAGAATGGGTAAAATCTAACGCTGGATGGTGGTCAGAAGGCCATATTTCAGACTCAGAATTCAGCAATAGTTTACAATGGTTATTTGATCATGGTTTTGTCGAAGTCAAAAAATGTGAAGGAAGGTGTCAAGACTTTGAATGAAATTCATAATCGAATTAAAGAATTAAAATCAATTAACAGTGAATTAGATCGTCTATGTATTTTTTCTAATTATGAAAGAGAATGGATAGATGAAAGACTGTCTGACAAATATGGTTCGATTGATCGTTATGATTGACGCAAATCAGGATAAAAAATGTGAAAGAAATAACCAGATAGTTGAAAGTTTCGAAAAACTTGTTATAACTAAAAGCAGTATGCCAATATTAGCAATATTAGATAGATTAATAAAAATACAAAATGAAAAAATACTAGAAGAAGATATAAATCAATTTTTTAATTACAAGGAGAAGAAACCTAATGGAGATATGTCAAATTCATAAAAGACAATTAGATCATAATGGAGATTGCAAAGATTGCAACGGTAAACCCAAATTATCAATTAAGGCAACCCACATAGGAGATTTGGAACTGGCTGTAAAAGGTGCATGGGATCAATTTGAAAAATTTCAGGCAGAAATATTATACAAAAGACCTGAAAACTGGCAACGAGATATTCAAATAATTGACAATCTAAAAAAGCAAATTGGCATAGTCTACGACCAGATAATAGCCTTGGAATCATGACAATAAGCAAGGATTGGCTTCAACAACAGATGGATCTAGCTAGCAGCCAAAAAGAAGAAATGGAAAAAACAGATTATCCTGAGATTCATCCATTAATCTGTCAAGGCATGTTTCTTGCATTTCAGATGTGCTATTCAGAATTAACACAGCCACCTAAACCAAGGGAAGAAAAGGCTGACACCTTCACTGTAACTGCTTTTGATCGTGATAAAACCTTTACAGATATTGTTAAGTATTACATATCAAAAAACTATTCATTGGATCATGCAAATGCAATAGCCATGAAAGTTGTAAAAGAACAGGAGGAGAGAATTAAAAATGCTCGACCAAAGACAAGTTAATTTAATTAAATCAATCTTTCTTGGTGGCCTATCACTTATACCAATTCTGATGTTTTTCGTTTATTTCATTTGGCCGATCCAGGAAATTCAAATGCAGGAATGGATAGAAAATTCTGGATGCTTTGATTACATTGATGGAGAATGGATAGACAAAAAAACCTGCTCTGTACCGCATGGTGGAGAATTCCTCTACATTACTTTAGGTGTAATACCTTTTCTAATTTTTGTAGCTACGATGAGTTATTTTGAAAAGAAACGTCTTAAAACTTGGAAATCATACAGATGAGGCGGTTTAACAGTAGCTTCCTGCTTATTGGTTCGAGCATGATTTTCGGACCGCTTATTTTATTCTCGATTCACAAAGTATCTTCGGATCTATTTGTAACTGCAACAGCGATTGGGATTTTTATTGTGATCGCAAGTGTTTTATTCCCTCCACAGACAGAATCAATCTATGAGGAAGAACATGACAAAATGGACAAATGAAGATAACAATTTGATGTTTACTTCTAACCATCTTAGCAACTGCGATTGCGTAGGCTGTATCAAAAAACATTCCAAGTTTCGCATGAATAAAAATGGATGACGAATTGTTTGGCAGAATCGCATTTTTGCTTTGCAGAGAACAGGGCATAGAATCTGAGGCAGTTGGAAATATTCTATGGGAATTGTATACAGATTATGTTGATTGTAAAAGCGGAGAATGGTCAGAATCATGACTCTTGAAAGAGAAGAATCAACTAGAAGATTAAAAAAAGGAATGAAAGCTCTAGTGTTCGTTTTCATTTGTTTGACAGGAGTTTTTGTTTATGGAATATCTCTTAACGATGATGAATTTTATAACATCGCTGGTAATTTTTTCTATATAATGCCAGTTTCAATTCTAATTCTATTACTATATCATAAAGGTATGATTTTCAAATCAAAGGAAATGAAATGACCAAAAAAGAAAAGTTTGCAAAGACTTGGCTTTACTTTCGTACAGGATATAGCTATTATTTCGTTTTTCTAGTTTCTGGGTTAAATGCCTTGATGATTGCATATTTTGTTGTCATACTTGGTACAACTTGTGAAAGTGGAAAATCTTTAACAGAGGACGGTGACATCTTATGCTTAATCAGATATTTATTTCCGCATTTTGGTTTATTTGTTTTATTTACAGTTGCAGTAGGTTTGCCAGCATTAGTTGCAATTGGAAGATGGCATTATACTAGAAACCAGTATGGTACACACGCATATGTCGAATGGGAAACAAACCCAACTCTCTATAAACTGGTCGGGCATGATCAACTCACATTTGAGATAATGAAAGAATTGATCAGAGAAATAAAGGAAAGAAACATATTAAATTCAGAAAAATTAAAAAGACTTAATTCTTTGGAGGAAAAAGTTGATCACTTGTTAAAAGGTGGAACAACAAAATGATGGATAAAGAAACAGCAGAATTTCTAAGTAGATGGAACGAACATACAGATGATATAGAGTTCAATTATATTTCAAACCAACATAGTCTTGCTCATATTTGGTTCAAATTCAAAAGAAAATGTAAGTGTAAATTAGATGAAACAGGTGATGATTGCAGGCATATCAGACAGGCATTAAAAAAACTCTATGGTCATAGAATTGACAAAATGTGGAATGAAACATTAAAAGAAAAGATTGGTAATTTCAGTGATGTAACTGGATTTAAAATACCATTTGAATTACAAAAGGAGTTAGCAATTGACAGGAGTGATTTGATATAAACTTCGGTCATCAAATTGAAAGAGAGATTGTAAAATGGGTTTATACAGAAATGGCATATGCAAAATCAATTCAAAATCCTAAATCGGAAACACAGTTTAAGAAAGAAATAAGAATAGATATGAAAAAATTACTTGATATTGCACTTAAGGAAGCCGATAATTACAGAATCGTTGATAAGGCAACTGGAATGAATATTAATTCAGGAAATCCAAAATGACATGTGGTAAAGAAGGTTGCACTAATAAAACCAGATGGCCTAACAGATCAATCTGTTGGAAGAATGGCCTTTGTCAAAAGCATTTTTGGGGTTCATCAACATGGAGATACAAGCATAAAAAATTTAGAAGTCAAGAAGTTCCAAAGGAGAAAACCAATGAAAACTATTAGTTCACTTTCACGTAGTCATACTGATACAAAGTTAGATCACTCAAAGACAGAATTACAACAATTAGGTATTACCGCAGAAAGTCTTGAAGCAGCGATGTTAGAATTAAAAAAGAAGTCACCAACTACCTTTGAGGAGTTAAATGTCAACGATGGCTGTGATCATCGGTTTGAATGGATACCTAATGATGATCCAAGAAATTACATAGAACATATGGTAATAGAATGTTACAGGTGTAGAAAAGCATTTTCGCCAAGAATGATAAACGACTTCATAGAATTGGTGCAAAAAAAATGAAACAATATGAACTCAGTATTCCAATAACATGTGGTACTCTTGGGAGAATAATAGCCAGTATAGTTTGTGGTATTTGGATAGTGTTTATTCTTAGTTATCATGCTGCCAACTATAACATGGCTACATCTATTTCCATATTATTTCCATTTGCATTTTGGGGAATTATTGAGATTCTCAATAAAATCATTACTAATTATATTGATGGAAAACCAATTTTACCATTTACAATAAAATGCAAATGTAGTGACTCATCTTGAATGGTCTAAAAAATATATGTCATATTAATCCATTTAGTCCAACACAAGGTGGATTATTGCATAAAGATGTATGTAATGCTGAACATATACCAAAATCTCACATGACTAGTGTAAAAGATAGATTAGTTTTGAGGATAGACATAACAATAGAAGATGAAAAGACAGATAGATTAGTCTATTCTAATCCTATTAGAATAGTTTTACCTGAACATATTCAAAGCGAAAAGAATTCAAAAGAGTTGTAAATGGATGACAGTTCATGACTGATGTAACTGAGAATCATAATAGAAGAAAAGAAAGAAATCCAGAGTGTTATAATTGTGGAAGAAGTCTAAAAATGGAAGAAGAAACTGAGATTTGTAAATGTGGGTGTGTCATTCATTGGCTATAACGGAAGGCTATATGATTCTCGGTTTGTGGTTCTTAAGTATTTCACCAATTGTAATTATGAGTTACCTTATGAGAAATAAAGATCAGGTGATACTTAATGAGTGAAGAATTCCATAAGGAAAAAAACACACTGTTTGCTGATATATTAATATTCTTCAATAAAGAACCAGAGTCATTCTATATGTTCCCAGACGAATTAATTATTAGATTAAACAAGTTACTTGAAAAATCCAAGCAATTAATAACTAAACAATGATATTTGATGGACTACTTACTTCTCTCAATTTTCTTCGGATTTGGATTATTATCACCATCTTCGGTAATGGTGAGATGATAATGGTTATTGGTATAATAACAATAGGCATAGGGGTTGTAATCTTATTTGCAGAATTTTATTATGCACTAAAAGAAGTAAGGACCAATGATACTCTATGATTGGATGGAATGAATGGAAGAAAAAGGGAGGTAAATGTAATAGATGTGAACATGACAGAGAAGATCATAATGACTATAATATAGCATGTACTAAATGTGGATGTGGTTGGTTTGGATAAGATAATGGCTGTTATTTGCATGATCTGTAAAAAAGAAAAAGTTTTAGGTATTATTGCAAGAAATTTTCCAGACACACCTGTGTGTGGTAAATGTATTAAGATGTTCCAAAAGCATCCAGTGTTAATCAAGTTATTACAGCATGGATTTGGGTATGGAAAAGAATAACATAGTAAATTATCTTAATAGCACTGATGATATTTTGGAAGAAATGAAACGTTTAGGTTATCCAAATGATTCAATCGAATACGCAAGAGTTCAGTTAAAGGAGAAAAAGGATCTCAAGTTTACTATGGAATTGGTAAAAATTTTAACAATGTTAAGAGCTGGAAGGATTATTTTTAAAAATTCTAAATGAGTTTTAAAATGTTGGACGAATTCATGTTCTGTCCACTCTGTAATGCGGTTAGGCAATTATGCAGGATTTCCTGGTTGCATACATGGAAACGATGTTCTTATTGCCTTCTAAAACTTCCATCAAAATATTGTCAAATGAACTAGAACTAATCTGCTTTTGTGGTCATAAGCTTGGATGGCATCATGGAAAAAACGAGGATAAGACCATGACAAAGTGTTATGGTATAGGTTGTCCTTGCATAAAATTTGAGCATAATTTATGCTGCCTAGTTCCAATATTGGAAAAACTTCTTTTAAATAAGTCAACAATCAATCTACCATAATTGGTTAATTATTGTGTAACATGTGGTAGAACAATGGCTAAAGGTAGAAAATGCAAGAGATGCAGGAAAACACAAGAAGAATTAATGGAAGACTAATACACATGTTCTTTTAAATAAGTCAGAACAATTAAAATAATATGCCAAAAAGATTCAAACGATCTACACGAATCCAATCAATAATTTTTTCCAGAAAAAAAGGGCTAAGTAGAGGAGAGGCAAAATCAGAATTACGAGAAGCAGGTTTTCGTTACATGAAAATTGACATAACGCCAAAATCATATAGGTTCAGACAAGAATCTCCAATGCACTTTAATCCAAAAACATTTAGAACGATCAGCATAAAACCTGGAATGAAGGCGATAATAGGCGTACCCAAATATGGATTCTAAATTACATAAAAAAATATTATTTTATACATTATGTCTAAGCTTAGTTGTTCTTGGTGCTACTAGTGTTGTACTCTTAACAGCAATAACTGAAATTCCTAACGACATAAACTTATCCACATTTGAACAAAAATTAGGAGTTTTCGTGATGTTGGGTGGAACTTTTAGTTTTGCAGTTTATGCAATAATATCTGTTTCAAGAGAACTACCAAAAACTTTATTGGCAATATCAAACAAATCTAACTAATGCAATTTGAATTTGCAACTGCATTAGATACAGGATATTGTAGAGAGTGTAAAAAAACCGTAACAGTTGTAAACTGCGAACCATTAGATCCTACCTTATGGGAAAAGATTACAGGCTATCATGTTTTTGTTATGGATGATGAATATCAGGATCATTGGCGTGGTTACATGTGTATTAACTGTGTTAACAATTTACTGCATACACCCAAAATATCTTTATTAGGTGGTGGTGGGATGTTACCAGAAATTCATTTGGAGAAAGAATATTTTGAACAAAGATGATCAATCAATTAAATTTCCTGTACTGATCTATGACAATCTTTGTACTTCATGTACTACATACGCAAAATATGTAAACAGAATTTATGGTGGTAGGATAACTATGATAGGACACTATACACAACAAGGTAAATCATTCAAAAAATCAATTTTCCAAAATAATTACGAAGGACTAGAAATGTCATGGTTTGTTACAAAAACAAGGGCATTTGGAGGGAGGGAAGGATTAAAACAACTTATCAAATATTTTTTTGTAAGAAAAAATAATGAGTATAATAAAAATACTTTTGATTTGAATGAATGTACTACTGACTGTAAAACTGTAAAGGGTGTAATGATCAGATCATGCAGTATTCTAACAAGTGGGGTTGTAATTGACATATGATTAAAGGGGATGTAAGTTAACAATGATGTGTGATAATATCAAATGTGAAATTTGTAACGAATTAGAATGTGGTATTTGGAAACCATTTTGTATTATATGTGTAAGTAAAATGGCAGCGATAATTGAATGTAAAACTTGTGAAAAAGCAGAAGAATTAGTCAGAATGTTTTTCAAATATCCAACTAGCAAGAGTGC
>DUJB01000056.1 GCA_013330055.1 Nitrosopumilaceae archaeon | reverse complement strand
AGTTAGTTTCTTACATTTTTGAATGTAGTGAACCAGGACTCAACTGTATGGTTATAGAACTCGGCATATGCTTCTGCAGATTCATAAAACGATTTTACGTTTTGTTCTGTAACAGCAAAGGCTGCATTGAGATATTGTTCTTGGATTCGGCCTACTTTGATCAATCCATCGGTTGCTTTATCGATAGCATTGGTCGAAGCCGCAGGAATCTGTGTGTTTATTTGTGCTTTTTGTGAATATTTTCTTTGAACATCGAAGACTGCTTCTACAGTATTTCTCCAAGTGTTAAGAAATGTTTTTTGGTAGTTTATCACAGATTGAAAGTACTGTGGTACTGATTTTTCTGCCTCGCTGAAATATTTGCCAAAGTTTTTCTGGAATACTTGATAAATATCCCCTATTTGGTGAGTTGTTTGTTTGCTCATATTTACCATACATTGGTCTGGGAATATATATCTATTGGTAATAATTGGTAATTAATGGTAATAATAACCAAAGTTTATAAATCCCTAAACAAGGGTGTTTACCTTAGTATGGCAGCTTACAGAAAAAGCTTACAGATAGTAGTTGATTTGCTTACAGCAACTGGTGAGTCTGGACAAGAGGGAATTAAGATAACACGCCTTCTGGAAAAAGCTAATCTCCCGCATTCAAGATTAGCAAAATTTGTTGAAAATTTGACAGGTGCTGGCCTGATTAATAAAGTTGAATATAATGGAAAAAACACATTTGTAATTACACCAAAAGGCAGACAATACCTCGAGTCATACGAAAAGTTTGCAAATTTTATGGAATCTTTTGGACTAGATCTCTAAAAGTTAATTGATATGCCTATTACACGATCACGTTTTAAACATAGAATAGTACGGCCTAATGTACGAATATGCNNAGCCTGGTTTCGAGAAGGGCGATCTAGTAAGGATAATTGATTCTGAGAAAAATTCAGATATAATATACAAAATAAAAAAGACGAAAAAATCACATGATGGTACTAAGCTGTACCTGCTCAAATCAGAACCAAGTAAAATTTCGCTTCTTTATAATGAAAGTACAGATTCCCATCTAGAAAGAGTAGATTATTACCGCAGGAAGAGGGGTTAAAAGTATGTCAAAAAAGAAACAGAACAAGGCTTTTGATCCAGATAACCTTGTACCCACAAAGCAGGAAATTGTTGAATTTTGTGATAGAGTTCTAGAAAAATGGAATAAAAATCCTAAAGAAAATGCACAAAACATTGTGGCTATGAATGCTGTAAAGATGGGCGTTATATGGACAGATGAAAATTCATTAAAATCAATTTGGAGTGAAATTTTGAATTGGGCCTTTACACTCCTGTACAAAAACGCAATAGCTCAGACAAAAGAAGAAAATGTAGATTGGTCTCAAATAATGGGGAAAATTAAAAGACTCGAGGAATTCTCCAACAAATCATAACATTAGTCATTATCTAGTCATAACGAAATAGCTCCATTTTTTGTGCGTGAATGGGCAGCATATTCCCACTAGACCCGCCTTGATTTTGTTTTTTTTACAAGGTTCTATCGTGCACAAAATTTTAATTAAAAATTCAAAGGATGATTTGAAAATTTATTACTTGATGGTCTTAAGAAATAAATCAAAACTGCTGATCAGTAAATCACTACATGCTTCATAAAAAGCAGGTCTAATTTACCACCAAGATGGATCCATTGTACAAAAATGAACATAAGGACAGATTTAACAATGATAAGAACGTGATGGAGCCAATGACAAAAGAAGCTACAGAAAAAATCATACCAGTTGAGAACATGACCAAAGAAAAAATGGCTGAAACAATCAAAACTGCCAAAAAGGATGCCGAACCTTCAGAAAAAGGGGATGTTTCCATTTGCGATGTTATGGAAAATAACACATCAGAGATAATCCAAAAATTAGAATCTCAAATTCCAGCCTATGCACAACTCTACTCTGATCTTTATACAAAATATCTACACATGATGGATGATTTTTACAGCGCCTGTTATGTGTCTGAAAAGGAATTTTTTGACAAGTTAGGAATGGATCAGAAAGCACTTGGGCCCTTTGATACATATTGGAAATCAATCACAGAACTGACTCTAAATCAAATTGAGATGGCCACAAATTTTGCAAAAACGTATGTACAATCCAGGCTGTCAGCACTAGATTCGTATGATAAAGCAGTTCATCTAATGATGGATAGCTATGCAAAAGCTTGGACCCAGTTTAAACCCAACAATAAAAAATAATTCGTCAAAAACTAATTCAAATACTTTATTATCTGTCCGCTGCCTTCAAGCTTTATTTGATTAATCTCGTTTTTTAGGTCGTCCAAGTCGTTTATCTTCATCAGATTCGATGTTACAGTATACAAGGAATCATCGATGTAAAACGTCCTAGTTCCATATGAATAATCATAGGGTGAGCCGCTGGAGTGTTCTATGGTTCCTTTCAAGCTAAAGCCCTTTACTGGATCCACTCCAAATACGTAAAAGCCCTTCCAGTTGTTTTGTGGAAATGGTCGTGGTGGGACTATCATTTCTGGTGCTACAATTCCAGGTTCTGTAGAGTCTGAACCGGTTTGTCCTTCTTCAAGTATGATTGGTCCCCCCCAATACTGCTGGAAGACTGGAATGGATAGAATATTTTTTTCCTTGTCAAAAAGAAAGGCTTTGGGATCACTTAAGATCTCAGATTCAGTTCCTGGTCCGCCAATAAGATATGTATCAACAGCTACAGGCTTGGAAACATCTGAGACATCAAATAATGATACCTTTACTCCAACTGTTTCCATTCCACCATACTGGTTTTGTTTTGTCTCCTTTCCTATTCCTATTACATGGGTGTCATCATATGGATGCAAATAGCTAGAGTATCCTGGAATCTTTAGTGCTCCCAAGACTTTGGGGGTGTCAGTTGAAAGGTCGATTACAAAAAAGGGATCAATTCTTTGATATGTCACAAGATACAGCTTCTCACCCATGAATCTTGCAGAGTAGATTGATTCTTCTGGTGCAACATTTTCCACACTTCCTAAAATGTGAAGTGATTCATCTAAGACGTATACGTTATTTCCCATGGTAACACCTTTTGATGTATAAAATTCAGAGGTTGTTGCAACACGAAACTTTTTTCCAAACTCATCCATCGAATACTGGTTTAGCAAATATCCTGGAACCTCGCCCTTTGTTACATAGCTTACATTTCCATTGTCTATTGCAAATTTTTGGATTACAGTCTTTCTGTAATCTTGTTGTATCTTGATCTCGTATTCTGAAATTGATTTTTGTATGGTCTCAAAGAGTTTGTTTTTTTCGTTTTCAGGCATCCTGTTGTAAGTGTTTTGTAAAATGTCAGAGATCTGTGTCCACTTTTGAGAATCATTGGAACTGCTAGACTCGATTGACTTTATCTGATCTTGAACATCCTGTGGCAAAAGTGGTAAGATTGTTTTGAAGAATCTGTCCTTGTTGTAGCTCTGATCGTAATAGTATGGCTGGTACTTTTGGTAAGTAAGATAAATTGCATCATTTGAAACATAAAGTGTGCCGGTGGCGCCCATCATAAACGTCTTAGAGTCTACCTCATCAGAAAATATGTTAAATGTCGTAATGGTGTTAAAGTTGTAGCTTTGCTCCGGGTTGTCAAAGTAATAGACATCTGGGGTAATTGTCATACCAGAACTTTCTCTAAAAATAGGAGGCATTGGACGGTAATAATCTACATACGAGTTTGAGATAAGATACACATACTCCCCAATCATCCTTGCACCTGTATAGTAGCCAGTCATTTCGTAGTTTTTCAAAACCTTTGGATTTTCTTTATCAGAAACATCAACTATGACAGCACGGGTTACAGGAGTATAGATTGGACTTGGAATGTAATCATATTGCTGTATGGAATAGTGTTCAGAATTATCGTTGTAAAAGATAACCAGTCTGTCCTTGTTTAGAAACATGTTCTGAAGATAATTTCCTTTTACATCAAGGCCAACCTTTGAGATTATCTTTGCAGTCTCGCCAGGATATGCATCGATTATTGAAAGTTTGTCCTGCGACAAAACATATGCGTACTTGTTGTCGTTTTTAAGAAAGTCAGGTTCGTCGATTCCGCCAACTTGGACATTTGTGGTGGAATATTGGACTCCACCACCTACTGAAGAGTCAGTCCCTTTTACTTGTGCTGGTGCCTCAGAAGCTACTAGTGCACTTTCTTCAAAACGTACAACTCCATCCACACCCATGTGACTTGGAAATTGTGCTGAAGCTTTTACCTGNNCAGTTTCAGGTAAAACTTGGGCAGGCGTGTTACTCACTAGAGCAAAAGCAGCTGTCACGAGAATTACGGCTGCAATTGAAGCAATTATGATGTACGTCTTGTTGTTGTTCATTTTGGATATGATGTAAATGTAAGGAAGACCTTATAGGCTTTGATTAAATTTGAATTGAACTTAATTTATTGATTTTTTTTCATACAATTTATCAGCAATCTCTAAATTCTATTCCAGATCAAATTTGTAACATAATTAATTTGAGTTCATGAAACGGCCATATCCAACAACTCCATTACTGTTGATGTTAAGTTTCGGAGGTATAATATACAAAAATCCCTCAGAATCGGATTCCATATCAAGTTGGGGTAGAACATTAGAGGGAGGAGCTTGCAAAGATGCAGGTCCCGCAACTGCCATTCCCGTAAGAGGATCATAAACACTTCCATGGCATGGGCATTCTATCCTGTTGCGTCCAGGGTTTGTAGGATTTGTGGAAGGCCGATATTTCCAGAGACACCACAAATGGACACATACATTGCTGTAAATGCGGAAAGCTGAAACATCATTGTTGTTTCCTCCAAACTCTTCAGGAAGTCTAAGAAGCTGCCACTTTCTAAACGCCTCCATATCAAGAACGCTATCGCCAGTGGTAGGATAGGTAACGACCTCAGCATGGTTTATGGGAAAACTGTTTACATTAGCATGTGTTCCGTCTGGAAGAATGATTTTTGCTCTTTCTAGATTATGGTTTTGTGGATTGGGCATGAATTTGCCCCACGGAATAAAAGGTGCAAATGCAATCCCAGCTCCTGCAGTTGTTAAAAGTTTCAAAAAATCACGTCTTGATAGGGTACTCTTTTTGTCGGAACCCTGTTCAGACATGTATCATTAACACTCAGTTTTTAATTTAAGGGTTGCTTAGAAAATCTTCTTTCATTTATTTTAATAAAAAAATCCTGTAGTCTTTCTGTAAACCAAAATGCCAAATCAGTAGTATGCTTTAAGAATTAAAAAATAAAAAAAAGGGGATCTGTTTAAGTTGCGCCTACATCAAGTTGAGTCGGTATCACAATTAGTGATCTTTGACCAATTACAACTGCCTCGTCAGCATTTACTTCGTTGTCAGTTTGGTCCTCGTCAACATAGGTTCCTTTAATTTCGAAGGTATGAGTACCATCTGTGTTAAAGTCTTGTCCTAGATTTACAACAATCCAATTCCAACCGTGAGCGGCCTTTGTCTTAATCCAGGCATTCAAGAATGTCGGATCACATGTGTAGGATGTTCCATCTATATTATCGTAGATGTCATCTACTGCAATACAAAGATCTTGAATCTGATTCAAGATGTTTGTTTCGATGCCAAATGTTCTATCACACATTGTGATTGGATCTCCTATGACCACCCCATCAACATATAGTTGAATGAGATGAGCTGCACGGGCTGTGTCTATTTCGGCACCAGCAGTACCAGTGCTTTGTTTGGCACTCTTAAGATTTACCTCTGTGTATAGACCACATTCCTCATTATAGAGGATAAGTGCATCAGTTGGTTTTGCAGTCTTTATTGTTGTAGATGCAAGTGTTTCTTCTCCTGCGACCTCAAATATTGCTATTGGCTCGTCGGTAGAATAAACAGATTTGTTTGCACCATTTGCTGCAATCGCCATTGGAGCAAAGCTTGCAACTGCAAGTGATATGCCCAATATTGCTGCAAATGAAATTGCTAACAATGTTTTTGTATTCATCATGCCAAAAAATTTTTATTATATAAAAAACTTACTCAGCTTTTGTTCTAAAATTTCCGAAGAAATTTTTCCAATTTTGGGAAATTATTTTTCCTTTTTTTGAAACATCATAATCACAAAAATTTAATTCAAAGTTGGAATTCCAAAAATGGAATTTGCAAATTTTTATAAAAATAAAAATTTGTTTTTCAATGCATATCAAAATTTAATCTTTCCCACAAATGGAACGACAAAATAATTTCCCAAAATTGGCAGATCAAATTTTTATCCACCTGAGAGGTTGACAAGTAATGACAAGTTGTTTGTCTTGTCACTTGAATGCAACAGTAGCTATCCTTACGTCTTACTTTGTCAGAAAAAAATCACACAGAGGTGTAGCTCCAATTATTGCCACATTGCTTTTGATAACAATAGCAGTAATAGGCGGTGTGATGATCTATGTGTTCACCCAAGGATTCATTGGGAACACCAGCATTTCGGCATCACCATCCGTAGATACTATCATCATGACAGGATATGACATGAGAGAAATAGAGGGTGACCCGCCTTGTAACAACCCAAACAACCCTCCTGAGAGTGGTGTCACAACACATGAAGGAAAGATCACATGTCATGNNAGTACTAGAGTTCAGTTCTAATGATGATGAAATCAGAACTCAAGCTGGAGTTTATGGAATCTATACAGTACCAGACACACAAACAGCTACTGCTGATACCATATTAAGAGAGGTAGCAACAATTTTGCCTGGACAAGAGGGAACCTTGGTGGTAACCTTTGACGGAAGTGGAACCGCTACTAACAACAGCGCAGCAGACGGTAGACTAATTCCGATAAAATTAACATCTTCAAGTGGATCAGCATACAACTTTAATCTAGTCATCGGC
>DUJB01000075.1 GCA_013330055.1 Nitrosopumilaceae archaeon | reverse complement strand
ACATTATCATAGACACGTTTTGATGCTTCTAGTAATACTTCAATAACTTCCATATTTTTCTCATCTTTGATCCTAATTTATTCCAAATAACTCTAAAGTAACTCAATGCATAAATAATAAAACGAGATTTGCCATTATGTGAGTAGCAAAGATGAATCGATTTTTAGCAAAGATGCACTTTTAGGCACAAAACCTGGCAAAGAAATTATAAAACAAGCTCTTTTTAAAAGTAAGGGTTACAGACAATTTGAAAAATACAAAAAAGAAGCGGAAGAAGAATTTTCAAACTTTGTAAAACGATTCACCAATGACTTACTAAATGAAATTAAATCTGATTCATCGCCTAATACAACACAACAAAAATTTGCAGAAGAAATTGGATCCAACGAAATAATACTAGACCAATCGCATATAGACGCAGTAAAAACTAGACTTGAAAATCATGAAACGCTAATGGACAGGGTTTTAAGAATTTTAAATTCAAATTTTGTTAAAATGACCCTGCCTGTTTTTAGTGCACTGTATGATGCATCTTCAGAATATTTTGGTAATAAACAAGATTCAGAATTACGAACCAACATGATTGATGGTCATATTATTGCGATAGATTTGAGCGAACCAATGGACAGAATCATGGATAAAGATGAGGATTTGGAATATCTTGATGACTACAAACTAATGAATCCATATTTACTAAAGCTTGCAAGAGACAAAATAGCAAAAGGGGGTAAGGAAGTTCTTGAAGCATTTGAACATGGATTCAAAGATGCGAGAATTGGTCAATATCTTGATTTTAGACTAAAGACAAAACCTACTAGCATATCTGAGGAAGAAATGACGCAATGTTACAAAAAATACAGAGCAGTAATGGGAACTGCGGGAAGAAATATGGCCCTAGACAGAAAACCGCTTGGTGAGATATTTCATCTTGGCATGGCAAAAGCAGCTGAATCAGTTGGATGCGGAAATGAGATCGAAGACTCCATCAAAAATAAGTTTGTCAAGATTCCATCATGGCCCCTTTACTACAGTCTGCTTACTGGTGATGTAAAAAAAGGCTTTGACCTTACAATAGAAAAAAGTAATCTGTATCTAAATGAGGCAAGACTTGCGCTTGAATTATTACCAGAAAACTTTTCACATAAAAACTTTCTAGAGTTTCTATTTCTGACAGTTGAACATTACAATCTCTTTTGGTTCAATCAATTACAAAAAGAAAATCTTTGGTCAGAATTCTCTGCCAATCTGCCAAAGTGATAAACATGATGTGGTCAGAAAAATACAGACCAAAGAACCTGCTTGATCTAATTGGAAATGAGGAAGCAAAAGTTTCAATTGTGGAGTGGTTTGGAAAGTGGATAAAGGGGGTTAAACCAATTTTGCTTGTAGGTCCTCCTGGTACAGGAAAAACCACACTTGCAACTCTTTGTGCAAAAAAATTTGGATATGATCTGATTGGACTTAATGCGAGTGATATGCGAAACAAACAAAGAATTCAAGAATTGCTTACTCCCGTACTTGGAAATTCAAGTCTTCTTGGTAAACCAATGATTTTTGTAGATGAGGTAGATGGCATTCATGGAAGATCTGACTATGGTGGTGTTGAAGCTCTGGTTGATATTCTCAAAGAACCCACTATACCAATAGTTTTAGCTGCAAATTCTGACAGATCAGATAAAATGAAAAATATAAAAAAAGTGACAAAAACAATCCCTCTCAAACCTATTCCACCAAGGTTACTGAGATTATATCTTGAATCAATTCTAAAAAAAGAGGGAGCGTCTCTAAGCGCTGGCACCCTTCTTAGACTTGTGGTAGCATCAAAAGGAGACATTAGATCAATGATTAATTCTGCACAAGCTCTTGTTACTGGATTTGAACCACAAACTGAGAAATCGTTTCAATCTTCAGATGTAGATGAATCAGTAAATGCATTTTTCAAGGCTAAATCTGTTGCTGAAGCACGATCTATATTATATTTACTAAGGATTGATCCTCGAGAAAAAATTCAAGCCTTTTACTCTAGCGTCATAACAAGTGATCTAACAAAAGATGACATGCAAAGAATGCTTCAAGTTATCTCCGAGGCAGATTTGATTTATGGAAAAATAATGAAAACTCAAGAGTGGAGACTCTTAAGATATCTAGATTCTGTACTGCTTGGTTTATACAAAGAAGGTACAGCTGCAAGATATTCGCAATTTAATCTACCATGGCCTGTTCTTAACAGATTAAGATGGGATGGCAAAGCAATACGAGGATTGATATCAATACTTGCAAAAAGAATGCATGTATCAACAAGCAGTTTTGCTACCTTTTACTTTCCATATCTTTTGTTCTGTATGAAAAACAAAACTCTTGACTTAGGTCTTGACGAGACTCATAATGAAATTTTGCAAAAGGAGATGTCTGCATTAAAATGAGCTGGCGTAAAATGCCAATGAAATTTCCAGGCATATGTGTTGTGTGTAAAAAGAAAATTGAGATAAATAATGTAGGGCTTTGGGCCAAGGGACTAGGAGTAAAACATCTTGCATGCGCCGAAGTTGTAGAGCTTCGGTGTCTTGTTTGTGGAGGGCCAGCAGGATGCTCTAAATGTGAATTTAGAGACGATTGTGATCTTTCTAAGGTGTCACAATTATGCATATGTAAAAAATGTAATGATTTAGCTGATCCATTTGCATTATATCAAAAGGCTGTAAGCAAAAAATTTCCAATTCTAAATCTTAAAATTTAATTTAAAAGAAAAAACATCTATGTCTAACGATTCAATCATTCCAGATTACAAGCCTAGACATGTTCCAAATCCAGAGTTCAAAGGAACATCAAATTATGAAGTTGGAAGTGAAACTTTTGGCAGAAACAAAGGAAAAACCAGAAAAATTGAGATCAGATCCTACTACTACAAATGAACAAATCAGCCTTGCGGAAGCGGATTTGAAAACATTTGGGGTATCTGTACGAAAATTTCTATCTTGGCATGAGTGTTTTTAGAACTGTCAGGGGTGAACGAGACGAACTCCAAGAATAAACCTGATTAAATTAATATAGGCTGCGACTTGTTTTTAATTGAAACTAATGCACTCTGATAAAATTAAAAAATTTTTACAAAAAAGAAGAGATGCAAATCAAAGTGGAGGACAAGACAAAATTCTTTCTCAACATGAAAAAGGTAAACTGACAGCAAGAGAGAGAATTGATCTTATGCTTGATGAAGATAGTTTTACGGAAATTGACGCGCTTACGACACATCACTATCATGAATTTGAGATGCAAGACAAAAAATTCTTTGGTGATGGAGTTATCACAGGATATGGAACTATAAACGGAAGACAGGTTTTCCTTTTTGCTTATGATTTTACCGTGCTTGGCGGCACTCTCAGTGAGATGGGTTCTAAAAAAATAGTAAAAGTAATGGATCATGCAATGAAAGTGGGCTGTCCAATAATTGGTATAATTGATTCTGGTGGTGCAAGAATACAAGAAGGAATTCTGAGTCTTGATGGNNGGTCCGTCTGCAGGTGGTGCTGTATATTCTCCAGCAATGACAGATTTTGTTATAATGACTAACAAATTAGCTACAATGTTTGTTACAGGACCAGAAGTTGTAAAAACTGTTCTTGGAGAAGAAGTGTCATTTGATGAGCTTGGTGGCGCAATGTCACATGGAAAAAATAGTGGCGTTGCACACTTTGTTGCAAAAAATGAATATCAATGCATGGATTATGTAAGAACTCTATTATCTTATATTCCACAAAATAATACTGAGGAACCTCCTATTGTACAAACAAACGATGATCCAAACAGACTAGATAACAATCTGATAAACATTATACCTGAAAATCCTCTGCAACCATATGATATGAAAGAGATAATTTATTCAATCTTAGACAACCATGTATTTTTTGAGGTGCACGAATTATTTGCACCAAATGTTATAGTTGGATTTGGAAGGATGAATGGTAGAACGGTAGGAATTGTAGCAAATCAACCAATAGTACTTGCGGGTGCATTAGATATTGATTCGTCTAATAAAGCCGCAAGATTCATCAGATTCTGTGATTGTTATAACATACCAATTGTCACTTTTGTGGACACTCCTGGATACATGCCTGGAACACAACAAGAACATAGTGGTATAATTAGACATGGAAGCAAGCTTTTGTACGCATACTGTGAAGCAACCGTACCAAAGATAACTGTAATAATTGGCAAAGCTTATGGTGGGGCTTACATTGCTATGGCAAGCAAAAACCTTGGAACTGACATGAATTATGCTTGGCCCACAGCTCAGATCGCTGTACTTGGTTCTGAAGCAGCAGTAAAAATAATGAACAGAAAAGAAATTGCAGCTGCAAAAGATCCGGAATCTCTGAAAAAACAACTTGTTGACAACTTTACAGAAAAGTTTGCTAATCCTTACGTTGCAGCATCATACGGAACAGTTGACGTAGTATTGGATCCTGCAGAAACACGTCCAATGATAATTAAAGCATTGGAGTCTCTTGCTAATAAACGTGAAAAAAGACTTCCACGGAAACATGGGAACATCAATCTGTGATTGTAGTTGATCGAAAAAATTCTGATAGCAAATAGAGGAGAAATTGCCATACGTGTGATAAAAGCATGCAAAACTTATGGCTTGAAATCTGTTGCAGTGTATTCTGACGAAGATGTAAATTCACGGCACACTAAGATGGCGTCAGAAGCTTATCACATAGGCGCAGCTCCACCATCCGAAAGTTATCTTAACATGGAAAAAATAATTGAAGTTGCATTAAGTTCAGGAGCTGACGCAATTCATCCTGGGTATGGCTTTCTTTCAGAAAACCCTGACTTTGCAGATCTCTGTGAAAAGAAAAAACTAAACTTTATTGGTCCAAATGGCAAATCTTTGAGACTTTGTGGTGACAAAATGTTATGTAAAGATGCAATGATAAAAGCCAAAGTACCTACTGTGCCAGGAAGTCCTGGTATAGTAGAAGAGGTGGAAAAAGCACTTGATATTGCCCACCAAATAGGATATCCAGTTTTACTCAAGTCAGTTTTTGGCGGTGGAGGGAGAGGAATCAGATTAGTAAATAATGAAAAGGAACTAAGAGAGGCTTTTGAAATGGCATCTGGTGAATCAAAAGCAGCGTTTGGTAAATCTGCACTTCTTGTGGAAAAGTTTCTTCCCAAAATACGACACATAGAATATCAATTATTTAGAGACAAACATGGTAATGCAGTACACGCCTTTGAAAGAGAATGCTCCATTCAAAGAAGACATCAAAAGCTAATTGAGATGTCTCCGTCTCCGGCTGTTGATCAAAAAACACGTGATGAAATTGGACAACTTGTAATAAAAGCAGCCCACGCAGTTGATTATACTAATGCTGGTACTGCTGAATTTCTACGACTAGATGATGGAACATTTTATTTTATAGAAATTAATGCACGACTTCAAGTAGAACATCCTGTAACAGAGCTTGTTACAGGCCTTGACCTTGTAAAACTACAGATAGACATTGCAAACGGAAAAGAAATTCCCTTTAAACAACAAGATTTGAAATTAAAAGGGTGTGCAATTGAATGCAGAATTAATGCAGAAGATACATTCCTTGACTTTGCACCATCCACGGGACCAGTTCCTGACGTAAACATCCCATCTGGGCCAGGTGTAAGGGTTGACACATATCTCTATCCGGGATGTACAGTTTCTCCATACTATGATTCTCTTATGGCAAAGCTTGTAACTTGGGGAGAAACTTTTGAAGAATCCAGACAAAAAATGCAGATGGCTCTCTCAGACTTTTACATAGAAGGTGTTGAGACGTCAATACCTCTTTACAAAACAATACTCGATAGCAAAGAATTCATCAATGGAGATCTGTCAACTGATTTTCTTGAGAGATTCAAAATTTTAGACAGATTGCGTGATGATATCAAAAAAGAAGTTTTGAATAAAACTGATGCTGCACTTGCAGCAGTAATAATACATTCTGAATTTCTAAAAAGCAGAGTTAAACCACATATAGGAAGTAGCGTTCGTTGGAAAAGCCAACTGGATAAGACATAGAAATGGAATTTAAAATAGAAAACCTTGGAAACACATTTGATGCTGAAATTGTACAAAGTCTTGGTAATTCAGAATACGTAATAAAAATTCAAGAAAAGGAGCGAAACCTCAAGATTCTGAACATGACTTCTAACAAAATAGAATTCATGCTGGATAACAGCTATCACGTGGCAAAATATCTTGATAGCAGCACAGCCAAGATGACTGTTGTAGTAGATGGCTTACAGATAACATTCGATAAACACTCTGAACTGGATAAATTAGTATACAAGAATTCTGGTGCTGAGAGTGTGGGTGATTCTCAAATAAGCTTACGAAGTCAGATTCCTGGAAGAGTTGTATCTATAAACGCAAATGTTGGTGATAAAGTAAAAAAAGGTGATGTATTGTGCGTCTTGGAATCTATGAAGATGCAAATTTCAATAAAATCACACAAAGATGGTTTGATAAATTCTATAAAAATAAAACAAGGTGCATCAGTTGCAAAAAACGATGTAATGATGGAAATAGAATAAAAATAAAATAATAAATTATTAAATCTATTTTTTTAGAAAATTCATTATCTCTTGATAGTTTGGTTCGATCAAAGGATTGTCAGAAACCCATTTGTAAACTACTATGCCGTTTTCATCAACGATAAATACTGAACGCTTTGCTGCATCATATCCCTTAACATGTAAGAGATCTGGCATCAATACATCATAATCACGTATTGTCTGACTCTTGTAGTCTCCAAGTATTGGAAAGTTAAGATGATGTGTTTCTGCAAAAGCTTTGTTTGCAAATGGCCCGTCGTTACTTATTCCAATTACTTGGGCACCAAATTTAGATATTTGATCCCAAGAATCTCGAAAAGTGCACATCTCCCTAGTACAGACAGGTGAGCTTGCAGCAACAAAAAATGACAACACAACTTTTTTGCCTTTGAACTCATCAAGACCCCTCATCTTCAAATCTGTGTCTACCAAAGTAAAACTGGGCGCATTGTCTCCAACATTTATTGCCATGACTTTAATTTTGAATACGGTATATATCAATCATTATTTTCTATTTTTTAATACAGAATAAATACTGGTATTATGCAGTAGCTATATGCCAAGTATGAAATGTGTATCATGTGGGATAGGGTTCTTTTCACCAACTGGTGCTGAAAAATGCTCACGATGTATGGAAAAAAATCCGCATGGAATGGAACATGGTCACGATTCTTGTGGTTGTGGGCATTCACACTANNTGTGCATAGATTTTTATACTCTCCGACCGGTTTTTTAGCTACTTTGGTAGGAGAGGTAGCTGGTAGCTTCAGCCCTGTATTGCTAATGTTTGGATTTGCTATTGTAGCAACAGCCCCCGCCCTGATTCTTTCCAGAATGATCGCTCCTAGACGAAGAAGTAATCCTGTCAAGTTTTTGCCTATGGAGTGTGGTCAAGTTCCAAGTGGCGAAGGACGGACTCATTTTATGATGCAGTATTATGCTTATGTTTTGATGTTTGTTGTTTTTGATGTCATGTCGATTTTTCTCTATGCTTGGGGAAGTACATTGTTAAATCTTCCAAAGTCTGCAACTCTTCCAATTATAGCATTTTTAGGAATAATGTTTGCTTCATTTGCATTCGCATTGTATCAATCAGGGAGGAGGAACATTTGGTAATTCTTAAATCAAATAAAACAAATGATAAAGTCAGGAGGGACAAGAATTGCAAAAAGAACTGATCTCATCTCACGCAACAAATGTATTTCTTGGAAAGCTGGGAGATGTTCTCATTAAAGCAATTGATAAGCCGCTAGGTTACGCCCTCAATTGGGGTAGACTCTGGTCACTTTGGCCCGTGCATATTGAAACAGCGTGTTGCAGTGTAGAGTTTGGAGCAGCCTCTGGTCCTAGATATGATGTAGAAAGATTCGGAATCATTGAGGCCTTTGGTTCTTTAAGACAATGTGATTTGGTTGTAGTACAAGGAACTATTACAAGAAAAATGGCTCCACGACTCAGAATGGTATATGATCAAATGCCAGATCCAAAATATGTTATCGCGATGGGTGCATGTGCAATTACTGGGGGATTGTACTTTGACTCGTACAATGTTCTGCCAGGAATTGATGGAGTGATTCCAGTGGATGTCTATGTACCCGGTTGTCCACCTAGACCTGAAACTCTTATTCAAGGATGCATGTTGCTTCAAGAAAAAATTAAGAGAATGAAGGTTAGGTAATAATGAGTTCTGAAACAACAATTGATGAAAAATCCAGTGAAACTGTAGAGACAAAACCGGAGATTGCCAAAAAAGAAATCACTCCTGTAGTTGAACCAAAATTTGAAAAATCCCTTGCAGAAAAGGTAGTTTCTAAATTTGGTACAATAGTGACAATTGGTTTTATAAAACCAAACAGAATCAGAATAAATGCAAAGAAAGAAAACATTTTAGATGTTGCAACGTTCATTCGTGACGAATTAAATTTTGATCATGCAGAATCCGTAACAGGTGTAGATTACCCAAAGTCAAAAGAAATCGAGGTTGTTTATCACTTGGGGTCATATACAGAACCACAATTAGCAAAACAAGTACTTACTTTAGCAACACGAGTACCACGAGAAGACATTCCGAACCCTGGGCATGATAGTACGAGAATGCCTTCTCTCAGAGATGTTTTCTACAGTGTAGAGTTTCATGAAAGGGAATGCTTTGAGATGCTTGGAGTGTATTTCGACGGACATCCAGATAATAGAAGATTACTTTTGCCAGAAGACTGGGCAGATATTCCACCTTTCAGAAAGGACTTTGGTATAAAGGGAAGATAAAATGATAACACCACTACCGCCAGGAATCCAACTTGAAAAAGTTGACGACAGGATAATGACATTAAACGTTGGTCCACAACATCCGGGTTCTGGACACATGCGACTTATCATCAAAGTTGATGGTGACTATATCGTTTCATGTGATCCCGATCCTGGATATGTACATCGTGGAGAAGAAAAAATGGCAGAGTATAGAAACTACATACAAAATATCCCACACTTGGAAAGACCTGTAATTCACGACTCTTGCAATATTTTGTATCCGTATTGTCTTGCAGTAGAAGATCTTTTAGGACTTGAAGTTCCAGAGAGAGCTAAATACATTCGCGTTATAGCATCCGAGCTAAACCGATGTGTTTACACTTTGTATTGGCTTGCAATTTACGGAATTTTCTTAGGACATTCTACAATGTTCATGTGGCCAGTGGGTGATAGAGAATTTTGTATCGATCTTTTAGAAGCAATGTCTGGAGCAAGAGTAACACATGCATATTTTGTGCCAGGTGGTGTAAGAAACGATTTACCAGCAAACTTTGAAGAAAGATGTCTAAGACAAATAGACTATTTTGAAAAAAGACTAAAACAATATGAAGACATCTTCTATCAGAACCCTGTTTTAAAACAAAGAACCGAGGGAACAGGTGTTTTATCAAGAATGGATGCAATCAGACTTGGAACTACTGGTTCTGTTCTTCGTTCTGCTGGGGTGGACTTTGATGTAAGAAAGAAAGAACCATACGATGTTTATGATAATCTAGATTTTCAAACCCAAGTATTAAAGGAGGGCGACTCATATGCACGATCACGAGTTCCATACCTTGACATGCTTGAGAGCTGTAGAATAATAAAAGATGCATTAAAGAAGATGCCAAAATCAGGTTCAGTAAGAACAAAGCTTAAACCAAATCCAAAAGGTGGAAACGATGAAGTTTACCGCAGGGTTGAATCTGGAAGAGGATCTCTTGGCATGTATGTTGTGTCTGATGGTAAACCTGAACCATACCGAGTCAAAATAAGCGTTGGTTCATTTAGAAATCTGATCTGCATGCCTTATCTACTCAAAGGAGAAAAACTTGGAAACATGCCAGCTGTTTATTGGAGTCTGAACTACTGGCCAGTGGAAGCTGATAGGTAAATGTCATCTATTGCACCCGAATTTAGACTAAGTAGATTTGTAGCGTCTCTAACAGACCTTATCTTTTGGGTCATAGTAATTTTCACACTAATTGGTTTGCCAATTGTATTCATTCTACTGTTCTACATTAAGCTCCCAGTAATCGATGACAAATTACTTACTCCATATCTTGCTTTAACTTGGCTGGCAGATCCATCGCGTACTTTGCCTATAATAAAATCACTAATGCATACCGACTTTTTCAGGATAACTACTTTTCCTGGATTTGGTTTTGCAGCTCTTCTTGCAGCAGGAACAATTTACATAGAAAGAAAGTTTCTTGCAAAGATGCAGCTTCGTGTAGGACCACTTTACTGTGGTAAAATAGAAGGAATACTGCAACTTATGGGAGACGGACTAAAACTAATATCAAAAGAGATCATCATTCCCGCAAAAGCAGACAAACCAATTTTCTGGGTTGCTCCACTGTTATTTGTTGGAACTGCAGCAGCTTTTATTTCATTGATTCCGGTTGCTCCGGGATGGGTAGTAGCGGATCTTGACGTCGGATTATTAGCAGTTTTTGCAGTTATTGGATTCTTTCCAATAATCACCATACTTTCATCATGGTCAGCAAATAGTAAGTTCCCGTTCATCGGTGGAATACGGGCACTTCATCAAATGGTCTCATTTGAGATTCCATTAATTCTGTCACTTCTTGGAATTGTTATTTTGACAGGAACATTAAATCTGACAGAAATTGTTGAATCACAACAACATTACTGGTGGATTATCTTCATGCCAATTGGTGCTATCGTATTTTTCACTACAATACTTGCTGAACTAGAAAGAATTCCGTTTGATCTTCCAGAAGCAGAAAGTGAAATTGTTGCTGGTTGGTTAACAGAATTCTCTGGAATGATGTATGGTCTTGTTCAACTTGGTTCATACCTTAAACTATACGCATTCGCTGCTTTGTTTACAATTCTGTTTTTGGGTGGATGGAATGGTCCAATGATATGGCCTCCATTTCCACAAGAAATAATCACAGAGGGAATAAAGATGGGTCCGATCACAATGCATGTACCAGGTCTACCACTATTAGATCAGGAAATGTTAAACGGTACTTTGTGGTTTACAATCAAAACTATTGGAGTTATCCTTGTGATCTTACTACCTAGAGGTGTATTTCCAAGAATTAGAATAGATCTACTTTTGCACACTGGTTGGTACAAATTAATTGGATTATCATTCGTTAACATCTTTATAGCTCTGGCCTTGGTATATGCAGGTGTCTTGGGTCCAGGAGGGTTAATACAATGACTAGTGCAGGGGGAATAATACGAGCTCTTAACTCAGGTGTAAAACACTTGGCAGTTAAACGATTCACATTACGCTACCCTGAAGAAAAATTAAAGTTTGTAGGAGATGGCTTTCAATTTGATCCTCAGACTGGCGTAGGAATTGCTGGCCTAAAGGGACGACACATATTGTTTCATGACAAGTGTACTGGTTGCCAGCTCTGTGCAATAGCATGTGAAGGGATTGCCGAAGCTATATCTATGGTGAAGGTAAACGAAACTTGGAAACACAACAAGAAAGCAATAATGCCGCAGATTGATTACGGTAAATGTGTCTTCTGTGGATTATGTGTAGACGCGTGTCCATTTTATGCTTTATACATGACAAATGACTATGAACTTTCTTCGTTTAGTAAAGAAGCATTAATCTACACACCAGCTCAACTTGCTGTAAATCCAAAAGTAGACCAAGATGTAGAAATAAAAATTGACAAGCGGGGGGCAACACATGGCTGATGCTGTCTTTCTAGCAATCTCTGTCTTAACAATCGGTTCTGCAATAGCTGCACTTGAAATTCGATCAATGATTTATGGTTCAATAGCATTGATGGTTACACTTGCTGGTGTTGCTGGATTCTTTTTGCTTTTGGACGCACCATTTGTTGCAATGTTTCAAATCTCTGTTTACGTTGGATCGATTGCTGTACTTATACTGTTTACAGTAATGCTAGTACGACGCGAACTCATCTTCAATAAAATCGAAGATCCGCGTAGACGATATGCCGGCATTGGTCTGATGATTGTAATTATGCTTGGAATAGGAACTATCATAATTGGTTCTGGAATAAAATCAATGGAAGTTGATGCTCCAGCTGTTGACTTTAGGGAAATAGGAAAGGACTTTCTTACCTATTATTCACCAGCACTTGTTGTGATGGGACTGATTTTGGCATCTGCAGTAATCGGTGCTTTGACATTAGCGAGAAGGGAGGATGTTACAGATGAGCAACGAACTGATTGAATTTGTCTTAGTGTCAGTGGCACTTTTGGCCATTGGAATATACGGTCTTGCAGTAAAGCGAAATGCGATAAGAATGCTTTTTGCAATAGAAATGATTGTCAACGCAGCAAATCTTAACATAGTTGCATTTTCTAGATTCATCCCAAATAGCCAAGGACAAACACTCGCATTGTTTTCTATAGCTATCGCAGCTGCAGAAGTTGCAGTTGGACTTGCACTAATCATAGTTGCCTATAGGATGTACAAAAATATCGATATTGCTGATTTCAGGAGCTTAAAAGGATAATGGAATATGTATTGTTACAGGCGGTCTTTTTACCGCTACTACTGTCGCCTGTAGCTTACTATCTCGGAAGAAAATCCGGACCTAATGCAGCAACTTGGTTTACGTTTGGATTACTACTATATTGTACAACAATAATGATCGCTCCAGTATTATCAGGAACCTATGAAGAACATTACCCTTGGACTAAAATGTTTGGAGAATTTGGATTCTTACTTGATGGACTTGCATCACCTTTTGCAATTATAATTTATGTTTTGTCCACAGTGCTTGCAATTTATTCAAAACCATACATGGTTGCAAAAATTACTGAACAATTTGAAGAAAAAATGCATCATCAAAAACAACTGGTAGGCGATGGTCAATCTACTGCAATCATTGAATCTTCTGCTCTTAAAGGATATTTAAATAATCAAATCGGAATTTACTTTGCACTATATCTTGTCTTTGCTATGGGAATGCTTGGTACTGTACTTGCTACCAACCTGATAGAATTTTATGTTTTCTTTGAGGTGATGCTGATTCCTGGTTTCTTTTTGATTGCATTCTATGGATATGGTGCAAGAAGAAGAATCGCACTCCTGTTCTTTTTCTGGACTCATGTTGGTGCAGTTGTTTTACTTTTAGGATTTTTGGCAATTGGACTTAGTACTGGTAGCTTTAATTTTGCTGAAATTAGAGAAGAGAGAATTCCGCCAGATATTCTTGCATTTGCAGCTGTGGCGATAATAATTGGACTTGGAGTAAAACTTGCTGCATTTATTTTTCACATATGGCTTCCATATGCGCACGCTGAAGCTCCAACACCAATAAGTGCACTCTTGTCACCAGCAATGATCGGAATTGGCGCATACGGAATTATCAGACTTATCGTCCAACTTCTACCAGGACAGTACGAACACTTTTCACTATTTCTTAACTTGTGGGGATTAGCAACCATGCTTTACGGTGGTGCGATGGCACTAATGCAAGACGACATCAAGAGATTGTTTGCATATTCTAGTATAAGTCAGATGGGTTATCTGTTATTTGGAATTGGTTCTGCATCTGCGTTAGGACTGGCTGGCTCAGAAATGATGTATGTATCGCACGGACTTGGTAAAGGACTGCTCTTCATGATGGCAGGTGCTGTAATATTGCAAGTTGGTACAAGAAGTATGACTAAACTTGGTGGACTCGCAGGAAAGATGCCTATTACTGCAGTATGTGCAATGATTGGAGCTCTTACAATAATGGGAATTCCTCCAACTAGTGGATTCATGGGAGAATGGACTCTGTTTTATGGTGCATTACAAACTGCGATACAAGAAGGTTCTACAATTAGGATGGTTACATTTGGTCTAGGACTGGTTTCTACTGTTATTACCATGTCGTACATTTTATGGATGATGAAGCGTGTATTTTTTGGAAAACTCCCAGAAAATCTTTCAAACACAAAGGAAGCAAGCTGGTACATTACCGCGCCAATGATGGTATTAGCAGGATTTACTATTGTGGTAGGAATCTATCCAGACATTTTCTTTAATCAAATAATCCCTTTCATGAAAGGAGTAGTGGGGGTTTAGATCATGGCACTTGAAATTGCAGGACTTGATTTAGGAACAGGCGCACTTAACGGTTGGGCAATCTGGATTCTACCATTTGTTGCAGCCCTAATAGTTCCAGGTGTTGCAAAATTCTCCAGTAGAGGAACTAGTGCAGTTGCAGTAGCCTTTGCATTGATGAGTGCAATTTCAGCAGTCATGCTATTGCCCTCCGCACTTGAAGGAAATGAAATACACGATCAGATCCCATGGATATCGTCAATTGGACTGAAAGCAGGAGTTCTTGCAGATCCCCTTGCAATTATGATGGCAAACGTAGTTGGCTGGATTTCTTTTTTGATTATGGTATATAGTACAGGCTACATGAAAGGAGACAAAAGCATCACAAGATTCTGGTTTTGGATGCTGTTCTTTATAGGCTCAATGCAACTAATTGTTTTGTCTGATAATTTCTTACAATTATTCTTTGGATGGGAAGGAGTAGGACTTGCTTCATATGCGCTGATAAGCTTTTGGTACCAAGATAAAAAGAAGGATCATGTTGGAACTGAAGGGTATACTGCTCTTGGTGTATTACAATATTATTCTCCAACACATGCAGGAATGAAGGCATTCATCATGACAAAAGTAGGAGACATTATGATGCTTGCTGGAATGTTATTGATATTTGCATTTGCTGGAACATTTGGTTTTCGAGAATTAACTCATGATACTGCTTGGGCAACTGCAATGTCTGCACAAGGTCTACTAGTCCCTGCAGCAGTTTTACTCTTTGGTGGTGCTATTGGAAAATCTGCACAATTCCCATTAAACGAATGGTTACTTGAAGCCATGACTGGCCCAACAGCAGTATCTGCTTTGATTCATGCAGCTACAATGGTAAAAGCAGGAGTCTTTTTGGTAGCAAGACTAGGGCCATTGTTCTTTGCGCTTGCAGCAGTTGGAATTGCAATGGATCAATTCTTTGAGATAATTGCATGGGTAGGTGCAATTACAGCACTCTTACTTGCAACACAAGGAATGGTTTCTCCTGAGATCAAAAAAGTACTTGCATATTCTACAGGTTCTCAGATTGGATATATGATGATGGCACTTGGAATAGCTGGACTTTCACAACAATTTGTTGATGGTTATACTGCTGGATTCTTCCATCTGATTTCTCACGCAATGTTTAAAGCTTCATTGTTCATGGCAGCTGGTTCCTTGTTGCATATTGTTGGCTCTAGATTCATGACTGACATGGGAGGATTGAGAAAACACATGAGAAAGACATATGCGTTCATGTGGGCTGCAGGACTTGCTCTGATGGGTGCTCCATTTATCACAACAGGCTTCTGGAGTAAAGACGCAATATTTGCGGCTGTTTATGAATCTGGAAATACTTGGGCAATACCAATATTTACAATTGCACTCATCACCGCAATCATAACTGCATTTTATACTACAAGAATGATTGGCATGGTATTCTTTGGAAACAAAAGCAAACATATTGAAAAAATGGAAAAAGAAGGACACCACATACATGAGGCACCAAAATCAATGTGGGTGCCATATGGTATACTTGCTGTTCTGACGATAGGCATTGGTATAATTGGTTTATCTGCTGAGGAAGGAATACATGAACTTTTCACTGAGTATCTTAGTAATACATTTGGAATCAGTACAGAACATGAAGTTGCAATGGAATCAGAACCAATTCTTGGTGGATTCTTGTCTGGTATAAACCCCATCGCACTTATGGCATCACTAATTGCATTTGCAGTTGGATTTGGACTTGGATATATTTTCTACATAGGAAGATTCGTAGATCCTGTAAAATTTGTAAACTCTAATTTGTTTTTCTATGCTATACACAAATTTTTCCTAAACAGATGGTATCTTAACTCCTTAATTTACTGGTCATTTGTAACTGCACCATTGTTTTTTGCACGTGGAATTTGGAGATACTTTGAAAGCACTGTAATAGATGGTATGAACAAAGGTTCAGAAAAAGCAGTAGGGTGGAGCGCTAAAGTTATCCAAGGGACTCAAACTGGAATTTCACAATCATACTTGTATGTATTTGGAGCAGGAATACTCTTTGTAGTATTGCTATTATTAATTTAGGAGAAAAAATGATAGACTTTACCTCAACACCAATCATTCTAACTATAATACTAGGAGCAGTTGGTGTAATACTTCCAGTAATTAATGTAATAAAAAAAGAGAAAGGTTCGTCTTCATTTTATGGTGCAATAACACTTGGTGCATTAATTGCAGCAATTGGTTTTGTTGCATATCAAATCATAGCAGACAAGGTAGCACCAGCTGCAATATTTTCAGAAAATGTCTTGGTAGATGATATGTTTGGCTCATTTTTTGCAATAACCATGCTTATTGTTTCAATAATGACGACAGTTGGTTCATTTAGCTACATGAGAGGAAAAGCACATCCAGCTGTATACTATTCTCTAATTCTTCTTGCGTCAGTTGGAATGGTGCTTATTGCGTATTCTACTGACTTGGTAATGTTACTTGTGGCTTGGGAACTCATGAGTATTCCAACATATGTTCTCGCAGGATTTATGAAAAAAGATCCAGCATCAAATGAAGCTGCGCTCAAGTACTTTTTGTTTGGTGCGTTATCATCTGCAATCATAATTTACGGAATCTCAATTGCATATGGTCTTACTGGTTCAACAAACATTGCCCAAGTAATTTCAGGATTTTCACATCTTGGACCTGACATGATGCCTCTAGCACTTCTTTCAGTCGCAATGTTCATCGCAGGATTTGGATTCAAGATGGGACTTGTACCATTCCATATGTGGTTACCTGATACGTACGAGGGCGCTCCGACAACAATATCTACACTTTTAGCTGCTGGAACAAAGAAAGCTGGATTTGCTGCTGCTTTACGTGTTATTGTCATGGGGACCGTGGCACTTAATTTGGAATGGACATTTGCACTTGGAATTATTGCTATAATGACAATGACTGTTGGAAACATAGCTGCAATTATGCAAAAGAACATCACTAGAATGTTAGCATACTCAAGCATAGCACAAGCAGGTTACATTTTGATTGGTTTGAGCATTGCACCATATTCTCAAATTGGAATCCAAGCTGCACTTTTCCATATACTAAATCACGCAGTGATGAAAGGTGCAGCCTTTATAGCAGCTGCAGGAATAATCACAACTTTGGCAGTTTCACATCTTGACAAGATACGTGGTCTTGGCAAACGAATGCCAATAACATCAATCGGATTAGTGGTTTCACTTCTTGCATTAGCTGGTGTTCCACCACTGAATGGATTTTGGAGTAAACTAATGTTATTTGGATCTGCTATAGATGCAGGCTCTGTCGTCTCATGGGCCCCATATCTTGCCATAGCTGGAGTTCTAAACAGTGCACTCTCACTAGCTTACTACGGTTGGATGATAAGAAAAATGTACTTTGAAGAAGGCGAATCAGACAAGAGAGTAAAAGAACCGAAATCAATAATAGCTGTAATGGTATTTTCAATTATCTTCATAGTAGCAATAGGTGTCTATCCAGATCCAATTATACAGTTCACACAATCTGCTGTACCAAGCATATCGACAGTTTCTATTGCACCTTGAACATAGTAAGATCTAAAAGATTCTCTAAATGCGATTTAGCCTGACCTTCTTTTATTTTTCGCAAACCAGCTTTTGATTTCAAAGAATAATCTTTTAACAAATAATCCATATGGTTGAAAACATCACGCGGGTCTGAACTCTTCTTTATTAATACATTGAATAATTTGTCTTCATTATTCCAGTCTTGCAAATCATCATGAATTTGATATGCAATTCCAACATTTTTTCCATATTCTGCTAATGCCAATATCTGATCTTCGGTTCCACCTCCAAGTATTGCACCTATTTTTGACGCTGCTTCAAAAGCTGTAGCTGTTTTGTATTCCATTACTTTGAGATAATCATCAAATGTAACATCCCCACTTGATTCTAATCTAGCTTCAATCATCTCGCCATCGCTCATCATCATAGCTGTTGTTGATAGCTCACTCGCTATTCGCGGGTTGTTAATTCTTGAGGCTATATTTAGGATTAAACCAAGAACAAAATCCCCCGTGAGGATACTTGTGTTATACCCATACTTGATATGAAATGGATCTTTTCTTCGCCTTAACGTCTCATTGTCTATTATATCATCATGAATGACTGATTCTGTGTGTAGTAGTTCGACGGCACATGCCGCAGTATATGCATTTTCATCACAATTTCCAATGCTTTCTGCTGATAATAACAAGATGAGTGGCCGTATTCGTTTTCCTCCATCAAGAGCATATTGTAATGGTTCTACAAACTCTGAGGCAGAGTAGAGTTCAAGTTCACGTTTTAGCGCTTCATTTATTTTATCAAGATATTGCTTGTAGTCTTTTATTAGCGGATTTATTTCGAAATTTTTTCTATCCACAAACTTGCACTAAAGAGCTTAACTTATGTTAGGATATTAATGCTTTGTAGGTGCTCCAGCCGGGATTTTCATCACAAAGAATTTGAACCCGGGATCACCGCCTTGAAAGGGCGGTATGCTTGACCGGTCTACACCACTGGAGCCCAACTGCATCCTGTTTTTTGTCCATAAAATCCTTTTGAAGTGATTCCAAAGATTTTTTTATTACCTGAAATTCATAAAGCGCATGAATTCACTTGTCAAAAGAATAGATGAATTAATAGAAAAACAGAGTTTGTTAAAACACCCGTTCTATGTAATGTGGTCAGAAGGAAAATTAACTATTGATTCCCTAAAAGGTTATTCTAAAGAGTACTTTCAACTTGTAAAAGCAGTGCCATCATTTGTGAATGTAATTAATCAACAAAGTTCTGAAACTGTTAAAAGTGAACTAGTTTCAAATCAAAAAGAAGAGGCAGAACACATAGCACCTTGGATGAAATTTGCTAGCACATTAGGAGTTTCACAGGAAGAACTAGAAAAATACAATGGATTAGAAAAGACAAGACGTGCAGTATCAGAACTATCTTCACTCATGAACTCCTTTGAAGGCGGCACTGCTGCTATGTATGCATTAGAACAAGAGATTCCAAAAATCAGCCTCTCAAAAATTGATGGAATGCGAAAATTTTATGATTTAACAAGTGACGATGCGATAGAATACTTTAGACTTCATGCAGAAGCTGATATCAGGCACGCAGCAACTTGGAGAAGGATTCTTGAAAAAATTCCTTTTGAAAGAGAAGAAGAATTATTCAAAATTGCAACTAGTTCCATTTCTGCACAGAACATGCTACTTGATAGTTGTTACGAGGCTTACTGTTAATCTCTAATACCATTTTTATACTACATCCAAATCTGTTTTTTCGTGGGCCCATAACTCAGCTTGGTAGAGTAACCGGCTCATAACCGGTGAGCCAAGGGATCGAAGCCCTTTGGGCCCATCTTTTTAATTT
>DUJB01000059.1 GCA_013330055.1 Nitrosopumilaceae archaeon | reverse complement strand
CCAAGCTGATTTTCTGCAACAAAAATACTTTCTATCTCTTTTTTAGTTAGGTGTGAAGATATGGCTTTGTCATTTTTTACAGCTTGTAAAAACTCCGTTCCTGAATCAGACGCTGCAAAAGCTACTCTCTGTATGTCTCTATACGCACTAAAGCGTGGCACGCCCTTTTTAATTAGGGCATCAAGTACAAACTCTGCAAAAATTTGACCTTTTGTTACACCTAGATTTTTCTTTATTTTTTCCTTATTCACATAAAGATCAGAAAGAATCTTTGTCATTGCTTCTAACATNNCGCTCACTTTTTACAGGATTTCTCTTTACAGGAACAGCGCTACTTCCCATTTGACCTTTTTTGAAAGGTTCTGCAACCTCGCCAATTTCTGTTCTCTGAAGATTTCGTATCTCTACTGCCATTTTTTCTAATGTAGCACCGATTAATGCGATACAAAACACATATTCTGCATATCCTTCTCTCGGAACAATCTGAGTAGTAACATCTGCAGGATATAGAGAAAGTTTCTTTGCAACTCTTTTTTGAACCTCTAATGCTTTTGATCCCATAAGGGAACCAGTTCCAACAACACCAAGTGTCTTGCAGATCAAAATTCTCCTTTTGCACTGCTCAATTCTTTCTATATGTTTTGACATTTCCAATGCCCAATTTGCAAATTTTAAACCAAATGCTATGATACTTGCATGTTGTCCGTGTGTTCTTCCCACAGCCGGAAAATCTTTGAATTTCATTGCAAGCTTTGCTAAAATGATCGCTAGTCTTGCAACCTTTGGTTCTATGATTGCAAGCGCATCTTTAATTTGCATTGAAGTACTTGTATCTACT
This sequence comes from Nitrosopumilaceae archaeon, assembly GCA_013330055.1. GTDB lineage: Archaea > Thermoproteota > Nitrososphaeria > Nitrososphaerales > Nitrosopumilaceae > UBA8516 > UBA8516 sp8516u. The sequence continues at coordinate 12,510 of DUJB01000059.1, read as the reverse complement.
AAATCATTACTTGTCAGACCATAGTGTATCCAAGGTTTTGCATTTGGAGTACAAAGCTCACTTAATGCTTCCACTAAAGCCGCAGTATCATGATCACTTTTTGCTTCAAGCTGCCTTACTCTTTTTGTAGTGATTTTTCCAGATCTTGCCATTTTTGCTATGTTTTGAGCTGCAGATCTTGGAATCATGCCTATTTCAGATTGAGATTCTGCTACAGTTGCCTCGATCTCAAGTTGATAATGGATTTTCTTCTGGTCATCAAAAATTTCACGCATTTCTTTAGTACCGTATCTTCCTCCATCAATTGGTAAAATAGTCATATAATGAATTTGAACCGAATTAGGAAAATAAACCTACTTATGATTTAAATTGTGCAAGAGCAACGTTTGTTCACTGATCTAAATGTCATCACTCATTCCAAAAAAAATCGGCAACATGCATTATCAAATAGATGCTGATTCAAATCGTGGAATGAAAGTTCCTATTACAATCTACGCAGATGAAGGATTATTACAAAAAATGATGATCGATAGAACAATTACTCAAGCAATCAACGTATCTACTTTACCAGGAGTTCAAAAACATGTGGTAGTTTTACCTGATGGACATGAAGGATATGGCTTTCCTGTAGGAGGAGTAGCAGCTATGGATGCNNGATGTCAGACCAAAATTAAAAAATCTCGTTAACGATCTTTTCAGCTCCATTCCATCTGGTGTTGGTTCAAAAGGAGCAGTAAAGCTAAGTTTCTCACAACTTGATGAGGTACTAGTAAAAGGAGTTCAATGGGCAGTTGACAACGGATACGGAACTAAAGACGATGCAGATGTATGTGAAGAAAATGGTCAAATGAAAAATGCTGATCCTGGCAAAGTATCGGCAACTGCTAGAAAACGTGGTGCGCCACAACTTGGAAGCCTTGGCTCTGGAAACCACTTTCTTGAGGTACAAAAAGTTTCAGAAATACATGACAAAGAAGCGGCAAAACGGATGGGCATATACAATGAAGGACAAGTGACCATATTGATTCACTGTGGTTCAAGAGGTTTTGGTCACCAAATATGCAGCGATTATCTTAGAGTTTCAGAACAGGCACTTAGCAAATATGGTATAACTTTAGCAGATAGAGAACTTGCTTGTGTTCCAAATTCATCAGAAGAAGGTGAGTCTTATAGAAAAGCCATGTTTGCTGCACTAAACTTTGCATGGAGTAACAGACAGATGATTACACACTGGACAAGAAAGGCATTTGAACGTGTTTTCAAACAGTCTGAATCTGACTTGGATATGAAACTTGTTTATGATGTAGCACATAATATCGCAAAGGTAGAAAAGCACAAAATTGATGGGCAACTAAAATCAGTAGTAGTTCATAGGAAAGGTGCAACTAGAGCGTTTCCTGGAGGTAGAGATGAAATACCACAAAAATACAGAGACATGGGACAACCTGTTTTCATTCCTGGTTCAATGGGTACAGCTAGCTGGATTCTTTTAGGTAAACCAAATTCGCTTGATCTAAGTTTTGGTTCAACCGCACATGGTGCAGGAAGAACAATGTCGCGATCTGCAGCTCGTCGAAATTATACTGATGTACAAGTGCAAAAAACACTTGGCGACAAAGGGATTTTCATAAAGGCTCTGACAAGGGAAGGAGTTGTGGAAGAAGCGCCTGAGGCATACAAAGACGTAGATGCGGTTGCAAATGTTTCTCATGAACTTGGTATAGCTACTAAAGTTGCAAAACTTGTTCCTATAGGTGTCATAAAAGGATGAACGAAGAAGACAAAGAGTTAGAGCTTTTAAAGGCAAAACGCTTACTTGAGATGCAAAAAAATATCTCATTACAACAAAAACAGGAAGAGCTAAAAGCAACAAAACAAGATCAAAAAACTACAAATCCAAGAGAAATTTTAATAAAACAACTTGGTTATCGTGGTCTAGAAGTTCTACAAAACGCAGAATCTCAATTTCCGGAGGAAACCAAATTAGTTATAGACAAGCTTGGGGATCTAATTCAATCTGGCGAAGTCACAGAAACAATTGATGGTGGAAAACTACTTACGCTTTTCAGGTCTATTGGCATCCGTGTTCGTGTAGCTACTACCATAAACATAGAACAAGATGGAAAGCTTGTTTCTTGGTCTGAGAAACTAAAGGAAAGTACATCTGTCAAAGAAAGTTCAGAAAATCAAACTGAATAAGTGATCTAAAATTACAATCTCAAGCACAGCAAGCGGGATCAGTGCATATTGTTACAATTTTTTTACTTGCCTTTATAATGTCGCTAATAAGTCGAGATGTTTCCACATTAGAAATTCGGTACATTGTCATTTTTCCATATTCGCTTGAACGTATTATCCCACATTGTTTTAACGCTTTTAGATGATGTGATATCAAAGGTTGATCTTTTTTTAAGTTGGAAACAAAGTCATTTACACACAATTCTTTGTTCTTTTGAAGTAATTCAAGAATATTAAAGCGTGTTTCGTCACAGATGCATTTGAGCAGTGTTAAGCTGTTCATATCAACAGATATTTATATAAACCAATATTTATATAAATTTTCCATGTCTGAAACCAAAAAGATACTTTTTGTGTGTGTAGAAAATGCTGGTAGGAGTCAGATTGCAGAGGGTTTCTTTAGGAAATATGCTAAATCCAGTTATCAATCAATCAGTGCAGGTACACACCCTATCAGTGAAACAAACCCATTGGTAATTGAAGTGATGAACGAAGTTGGCATTGACATTAGTAAACACATCCCTAAGATGATCTCTGAAGCGATGATAAAACAATCTCCTAAAATAGTAAACATGGGGTGTATGGATAAAGAATCATGTCCAGCATTGTTTCTCAATAATGTAATTGATTGGAACATACTGGATCCAAAGGGAAAATCAATTGGGGAGGTGCGCAAGATCCGTGACCAAATCGAAGCCAAAGTAATAGAACTTGTCAAAAATCTTGAAAGGTAATCTGATGCACAAATCAAATTTTGTTATATTTTTGGCAGAGCTAGCAGGTACTTTTGGCTTGGTTGTTGCGGCTACAGGTTCCATTGTGTATGATGGGGTGATGGGAAGAACTTTGGGAATTGGTTTCATTTCAGTAATGCATTTTATCGGTTTGGGGGCAATGATATTTTTGTTTGGTAGGTATTCCATGGCCCACTTTAATCCAGCCGTTACTGTAGCGTATTTTGTTGCAAAATACATCAGTGCAAAACAAATTCTTGTATATGTTGCAGCGCAGACAATTGGTGCATTTTTGGGAAGTCTGTTTGTAAAATACGTCCTTGGAAATTTTGCAAATCTTGGAGTTAACTCTCCAAATTACGAATATTCTGTTGGATTGTTCTTTGGAATTGAGGTTCTTGCGACTGTATTTTTGATGGGAAGCATACTGATTGCAGTCAACATAAAGGGATTGCAAACTATTTTCATCAGTACAATAATTGCCGGAACTGTTGCAATGGATGTATTCTTCTTTGGTTCTGTTTCTGGATCTTCGATGAATCCAATTCGTTCATTGGCTCCGGCTATGTTTTCTGGAGTGATAGGTGATTTGTGGTTATATTGGTCTGCTCCTTTTATAGGTTCTATCATAACTGCATTTATTTACAGAAAAAAATTTTCGAAACCCAAATTTAGTAGATAAAAAATAAAATCTTATGAGCAATAACTCTGTCATATTTGAAGTATCTACTACTAAATACGAAGTTGATAAAGAACGCGTTACTTTAGTCATGAAAGATCTTCAATTATCATGTGGAATAAGTGATGGTTTTCTGCTCAGTAGCCCAGTAGAAAAATTTGGTTGGACCTTTTTCAAAATATTATTTAAAAATGAATTGCTTGTCGGTATACAAGAAAAATTTGGTACTCAAATAATGCATACAAAAGGTAACGCATTTCAAGAAAAATTTAGCGATTTTGTAACAAAATTCTTTGAATCTAAAAACTGCAAAATAAGAATGAAACTTGTAGAGGACTAGACTCTTCTTCCACGTTTGCCGCCCTTTTTACGGGTTGTATCGTGTGGAATTGGTGTTACATCATCAATTCGTCCAATTTTAAATCCGCCTCTTGCTAATGCCCTGATTGCAGCCTGTGCACCAGGACCTGGTACTCTGGCTCCGACTCCTCCTACTGCTCTTACTCTGATATGCATGCCTGTGAAGCCCTTGTCATGCGCAGCTTCTACAACCGCACCTGTGGATTTCATTGCAGCATATGGTGATGATTCGTACCTATCTGCATTTACATGCCTGCCCCCAGAACTGATTGCTACCGTCTCAGCACCTGAGATATCTGTTATGTGAACAATGGTATTGTTGTAACTACTGTAAATGTGGGCAATTCCCCATTTTTCCTTGGCTTCTTGTTCAGACAACATTTTCCAAGCTCTGTATGGGTTTAAAAAACATTAGGATTCGAAATGAAGCCAACCTGCATCCGGGACAGTTGTAATTTTATTTTCATGTTGATAAATCACATTTTTTCCCTTTGTAACATGCCCTATCTCAAATAATGGAATTTTTTGGATTCTGGAAATTTTTCTAATCTTTGGTAAATTCTTTGGTGAAACCGTTGCAACGATCTCATACTCTTCACCACCATTAAAGACAAGATCCGTAAATCTAATTTTATTTCTTTTTGCAAATTTTTTAACATCATGTCTACTTGGAAGTTTTGTTATTACAAATTTCTTGGAGCTTTGTCTACTCATTTCGTTTAATGTGGTGGATAGCCCATCACTTGAATCCATTGAAGATGAAAGATATCTTGCAATAGGTAAACCAAATTTCAATCTTGGAATTGGTACAAAAACTTGTTTTTTAGATTTCTTAATAAATTTAGGATCTGCCTTACAATGATTCAAAATAATCTTTAATCCTGAAGAAACATATCCGAATGGTCCTGATGTAATAATGACATCATTAATCTTTGCTCCTTTTCTATTTACTATTTTCTGAGTGACACCGAACATGGATACTTCGATAACAATCTCTTTTCCCTCATTTGTATCGCCACCGATTATTTTGACACCAAATTCTTTTGACGCTTTCATAAAGCCATGAGCTAATTTCTTTATTTTAGATTTAGAAAATCCTCTTGGAATTGCAAGGGAGACTGTAGCATATAGTGGCTTTACTCCTTTTGCTGAAAAATCACTTACACAAGCAACCATGCTTTTTCTCGAAATCTCCTCTATTTTCATGCCTGGAGGAACATCAGTACTTTCAACTAGCATGTCAGATTTAGTCACAAAGTACGTCTTTCCGATCCTCACTATTTCTACATCTTCAGGTACAAACTTTGATTTTTTTCCAAAGCTTTTCTGAAAAATTTTAATTATTCTTGTTTCGTCTAGCTTGGTCATAGCTTTGTTTTATCAACTCTGAAACTTGTTTTTGAATAGAATGGGCTTTTCCTAAACTTGTTGATTCTGTAGATATTCGTACTGTGTGTTCTGTATTTGATTGTCTTACAAGTATCCAACTATCTTCATCTATTATTGCCTTTAATCCGTCAATAGTAATTAACTGACTGTATTGACTCTTCATCTTTTCAGATAAAATCTGTAAAGTTTTTTCATGGAATGAATCTTCTACATCAACTTTGGTTCGTAACTGCACATAGTCCTTCATGAATTTCATTACCTCAGAAAATGTCTTTGTCTTAAGCATTGACGCAACAAGTCCACTAGTCAATATACCATCACGACACATGTTAAACTCTGGCAAGATGAAACCTGCACTACTGCCTTCTCCTCCTGCTTGTGAATTCGTCTTTAACATCAAATCCACAACATTTGCTTCGCCTACTTTTGATCTATGAACTTGACCTCCATTATCTTTGATAAATTTCTCAACTGAAACACTCGTATCTATACTAAGAACAAACCGTTTGTATCCTAACTCAAGTGCTTTTGAAACACCTAATCCTAAAGTTATATCTGAGGCCTGCTTCTTACCTTCCTTTACAACCACTAATCTATCTCCATCAAGATCAAACGCAAACCCAATATCACACTTTTTTGTTGAGGAAATTAGATCATCGAGTCTCTCAGATGTGGGATCTGGACCATGAGAAGAAATTCCTGGTTTTTCATTTATTGTAATAACTTTACATCCAAGATTTTGAAGCAATTTGGGTGCAACATTAAAAGCTGCTCCTCCACCGACATCTACGGCAATTTTTGGCGCATCTTTTACCTTACCAATCAGTTTTATTGCCTCTGAAATATAATTTGAATTGATTTGTAATTCTGAACCAATTTTTTCTTTTGAAAAATTATGTTGTTTTTTAATTTCTTCTAGTTCGGATTCATTTATTCCTCTACCTTCTAAGATAAATTTCAGACCATTCCATTGTAAAGGATTGTGGGATGATGTGATCATAATTCCTGCACCATATTTTCGTGATTCTCTAAAAATAACAGGAGTAGGAGCTATTCCTAAATTGTATACGTCGACTCCTCTTTCCATCAATGTTGCAACCACTGTTTCACTTAGAATCTTACTTGAAGGTCTTGTGTCTTGTGCAACCACACAATTTTTTGATTTTATTAACACAGAAAAATTTCTACAAAATCTCATTATATCATTAAGGTTTAAATCATCACCAAAAACTCCTCTCACACCAGAGATGGATACTTTCAACGAATCAAAAGCACAAAGGCTTTTTATAAACTCTGATGGAAAGCGAACCATTGCCTCGATAGCTCAGCCTGGTAGAGCGAACGCCTCGTAAGCGTTAGGCCGCGGGATCGAATCCCGCTCGAGGCTTAATTTCTAAAATGAGATGTCTCTGTTATTGATTGTTACAGATGATCTAATGATCTGGAATGTTTACGAGTATGCGGTCTTTCACCAGAATACTTTCTTCGCATATGTCCAGATGGTCTACCAGATAACAACTCTAGGAACCAGGCTTCGTGTTCAATTTCCTCTGCCAGGATATCTTTTGCAATATCATAAGTTGTAGGATCCTTGCCTAGAGTCAGATTGCACATTTTATTCCAGTTTACAATAGCTCCTTGTTCTGCTTTCAGACACTTTTCTAGGATTAATTTTAGATCCGTTCTGTTTTGCGGTAATTGTAAGAATTCGCAACCTGACATTTTGATAAAATCGGTGGCATCTATGGGGAGAGTTCCTCCAAGTTGATAGATTCTTTCTATACATGATTCAAAGTGACTGAGATCTTCAAGCCTTGCGTCTTCAATTACACCCTTAATGCCTTCTCCCTCCATGCCAGTGCAATGAGCTCTGAGTAGTGTAAAGTAATAATATGCTGTGAATTCAACTGACGCATTAAATACTAGTAACTTTGTGATTTCGTCCACTTTTGCGCCGTTTTGTTTTAATACATTAATTCCAACTACGTCTATTTTTTTTGCCATCAGAATCTTCTCTTTCTAAAATCGATCTCGTGATATAATTTAAAGATATCTTTGAGGTTATTATTAAAACACGAAAAATCTATGTTGAAACATCTTCGTTAAAACCGTCTTGGCTTTCAAGATCTATTTCCAATTCTTTTCCCAAACCATTCCACCATCTGGAGTTCTTACTCATGTTTCTCTCTCACTAACAAGAAGTACGCCTTTATAGATCTGTCGATCTACTTTTTTCTAATTACTTTTTTAATAAAAAGATTATTTTGTTTGAAGCAAAATCATTGATCGCAAAAAATCCATTCTAAATTATTTTTTTGCTTGTTTTTTCTTTTTTGCACGATACACGTTGATCGCAACAACTCCTATTGCACATGGCCAAAAAAGTGACCATAAGGGACCGTCTTTTCCACCACCAAACAATGCATAGATCATTCCGCCAATTAGTGCAAGCCCAATAATTTCAAGTAACTTGGTGTTCATTTCTTTAGATTATAAGATTGTTTTAACTCAAAAGGATATATTGTTTTGAAATTCTATTCTTACATGGAAAAATATCTGATAATTATCTTGGCCTTTTTGATAGCAGGTATGGGAATTGCACTTGTAGGAAATCGGATTACAATTTTTTACATTCTGCTTGGTGGTGCGATCATTATGATATTTTATGACGCAAAACAGAAACGAAAAGAAAGAAAATCTAAAAAATGACTAAAGGTCTAGGCCAAAGGAATCTGCAAGGTTCTGGAAGTTTTTATAGGATTCCAGATATTGTCTACCTTTTGAAGTTATGACAAAAACATTCTTTCCATCAAACTCTATTCTGTTAATAAGGCCAGCTCCGGTAAGATTGTTTAGAAACTTGCCCAGTCTTGAATGTGACAGATTTGCCTTCGTCAAAAGTGAAGTTACATTAATGCCGTTTAGTCCACTTTGTTCGGTAACCGTAAGCAAGTCACTTACTATCTGCATACTTGTTCTATAGGATACCATGTCTAGAAACACTATCCTGAGGTAATATATGGGTATTACTCATATCAGATAAATATCGATCTTCGCAACTTTGTTTGCAGTGCCTTACGAACATGCGATCCAATGGATTGATGACTTCCTTGGAGTGGGATATCGGTTTTATGATTTAAGAATGAATGTGTTCCTTATATTTTCAGACAAAAAACAGGCCATCCAAATTTGGGAGGATGTGATAAAATGGTGGGTAGATCCATCCATTAAGATAAGGTTTGTAGAAGTAGGTGATGATTATTGGTTTGTAATGGGAGGAGATTCACCTTTTCCAGAGTCTAACAAATCGTTTTTTAAAGTTTTAAAAATATCAGAACACTATAAGCGATTTAAAANNTGTCTGTATCACAATAAATACAAAACAACGTAGAATGAGTTTTATTTTCCAGTGTTAAAATAAAGTAATGGATTTTAAATGTGTCCAAGATTGTTCAAAGTGCTGCATCGAAAGAGAATACTATCCAAGAAAAAAATTTGGTAAAGTCGGAGTCCTGATTCTTCCTGATGAAAAAGAAATGATTGAAGCGCGGGCGAAAAATCTACATCTTGACATAGTAATATTGCCGCGCATTGGAGTATCGTATGAAAAATCTAACGGACCTACTAAGATACTTGCGTATCAATTGATGGGAAGAGAATCAAATGGTAATACGTGTCCGTTTTTAGATACAGAAGGTGAAGAAAGATCGCCACACGGAGGCTATAAATGCAGAATATATGAAAGCAGACCCCTTGCATGTAAAGCATATCCTGTTATCGAGTCCTCGTCCGTAACACTTGACAACAAATGTAAGTTCTGTGAAAGCTGTGCAAATACTGCCACAAATCTTAATGAAGAATTGGAATCACTCTCTAAAATAAAGAACAAAATGGAAACAAACGCACCTTTTATTTGGCGTTATGCTACAGGAGTTGGAGAAAAGTCTGACTTGAATAAAATTAGCACAGGTTGGGTTTTAGAAATTTAGGACCTAGTTCTTTCATGTGTTCCAGGATAAAACTCGGAGATCTTTTGAGAATAACACGTGCCACATAACACACCATTGATGTTCCAAGACTCCATTGGATAATACTTGTGTTCTACAATTAGTTTGCTGCATATGGAACATTTTTCATTGTCAGTTTCCAATTTGATTCAGTTCCAATATTTTCGTAATAAAAATCATGTTAAATAGTACTTCTTATAGGAATAATCTTGCGGTAGACTGGATGGCTTGATGCGGACCTCCTGCAAGAGACCTATCGGTCACCCATCTGCCGCTTTTTGTATAAAAAATTTAGAAAAGATCCTGAACTATTTTTTTAATCGAATTAATCTCATCTTCTTCTTGCTTTATTTTCTTTTCAATAACACGTATCATAGAATCTTGCCAAACATTATGTGAAAAGAAATTATGATATGTATTTGCAATATCCATTTCATCATCGACTACAGTATCTTCCAAGAATTTTGTTACAATTGTATCTGTCAGCTTCAATATTCTTTGGTTTAGTTTAACACTCTTAAAAATGGGTTCGAGCTTTGAGATGTCTTCTTTGAAATCACCTTTTGTTGATAGGATTTTTTCATGTAAGATCTTAAAATATGTGGCAACAAAGAACAAAGTAGCATATCTTTTTGTCTTATGACCACCTTTTTTGCCATAACTGAGAATTTTTTTTGCATATTCCTTAACAAGGTATGGATACAAGAGCACTCTACAATCGTCTTTTAGGGTCTCATTGAAAATCTCATCATATTTACTTCCGCGCGGAAGAAACTGTGCAGGTGAACTGTATGATTCAGTGGGCCTTTGTTCGATACCAGCTACAAGTGCTTGTATTGCATCCTTTGCGACAATTACTTTTTTGTGGTTTTCAGGAAGATATTTGTTGTATGTTACATCTCCCGCAAACTCACTTTGTTGTGACTTTGTTTTACTATCAAACGAACCAGCTTGAATCTCATAAAAATATCCAAAGTTTTCCATCTGAGATTTTATAGATTTATGGAAATCCATTAAAGAAACAAGATCTTTTCCCCGCACTGCATTCTGTGAATTTCTATATTTTGTTATATTATTTTGATCACGCTCATCTGCAGCTTTAATTACAGTAACTGTAATACTTCCTTCAAGATTGTGAGTTCTTTTTGCATGATCTAAAATAGAGTTTGATGTCTGTGCACCATTTACAATCTGAGGTGCATGTAACATTAACGTATTATCCTCAAGTTCATCAAAATCGCTTACAACAATTGTTATGCCGTTATTGTAATAGAAGAATTTATCAGGAGATTCTTGAAGAGTTTCGCGTATGCCCTTGTTTACTGTGGTTTTAAACTGCATCCATTGCCTAATGTTTGATTCAAAGACATAATCTCGATTTTTTGTAACAAAGTTTGTCAACTCTCTTAATTTCAAAATACCAAGTATTGTATTGTGGTACTTTAGTTTACTTTCAAGTTTGATAGATGCTTTTTTTCCTGCGGCTGGTTTTTTTATTCTATCCCAGAGCTTCTGGACTATGGAATCAATATCACAGATTTCAAAAGATTCGCTGTTACGATATTCAACTTTTTGATCTGTTACATATACACATTCAACTTTTAGATTCTTTTCACGTATCTGAGTAACAAGATGTGCAAGCTCGGGACGCATCTTTGTAATATCACGATTTTGAAGGTTTTTGACGTCTTCTTTGAATTTCATGATTGCTTCCATGGAATGTGATGTGCCATACTTTGATTGAAACAATCGTACGGTGCCTTCAGAAAAATCGACTGGAAGATATGCATCTATTCCTAAATCATTTGCGCCATCTACTATTGCATCTGTGGCATCATCTTCTGTTGCTTCAAAAACTCTTGTGAGAACCCATTGCAAAAAATTGTTCCCTTTTTCTACTTCATTTGAAGCGTTTTCTGCATATTCTTTAATACTGTTACGTATGTTTTGTACAAATCCTTCAAGTGGCTGTCCATTTATGGTGTTCAACAAAATGGGACGAGCGCCTGGTATGTATTCTAATAGACCATTGGTTCTGTCAGTCAAACTATGATGATTAGGAAATCCTGTATTTAGAAAGGGTGGTTATTATGATATAATTATTACAAAGGTGAGGAAGGGATTCGAACCCCTATAGATTCGCTCTGCAGGCGAACGCATAGCCGCTCTGCCACCTCACCGCAGTCAAAAAAGCTCTTGATGAACAATTAAATCTTTTAGGTTAGAATTTTGCAAATGGTTTTGCAGCCAGTCTGACGTCTTCTGCCTTGACTGTCTTTCTTCCTGCATGAACCGACATATCTACCGCACTTTTGGCTATGGCGATACCGATTTCCTCCAATATTCTTCTTAATTCATCTGCAGATTCATCACTTACTCTTTCTGCACCTGATTTTTTTAAAATACGATACATTGCAGAAAGGCCAAATTCCGAGGCTGTCATAAAGTAATTTTTCTTATCTGTGATAAAAGACTTCAAGTGGAAAAAAACCTACGCACAAATCGATTTCTACAGACTATTTTAGGGAGAGAATGAAAGGCATGTTATGAGCTGGCTTACAGATGCACACATTCATCTTTCTGATGAGGAGTATTCACAAGACATCCAGTTCATTATTACAAGTATGGAAAAGATCAAGATACGTGCATGCTGTGTATCGATGGATCTTCATACTTCAGAAAAAACTCTTGATCTTAGTAAAAAAACAAAACTTGTGTTACCATTTGTTGGCATTCATCCAGAAAAAGCCAATGATGATTTAGAACCTATTGTTGAATTGATAGAAAAAAATTCTAGTCAAATTACGGGAATAGGTGAAATCGGTCTTGACAAAACGTATGTTTCAAGTCAAGAGGGTTTCAAAAGACAAGAAGCAGTATTTCATAAAATGCTGTCAATTGCTGAAAAACTACACAAACCTGTTTCAATTCACTCACGTTCTACACTGGAGGAAATACTTGCTATTCTGCCCTCCTATTCCATTTCTGGAGTGCTTTTACATTGGTTTGCTGGTAGCATAAAACAACTAAAGGTAACAATGGATCTTGGATATTATGTGTCATATGGCCCTGCAATGATTTATGCAAAAGATAAACAAGTTTT
>DUJB01000057.1 GCA_013330055.1 Nitrosopumilaceae archaeon | reverse complement strand
TGCATATTCCGAATATTGGAAATGTGATATTAAAATCCCCTCTGCCAAAATCGGAAACCAGTCACTATCAAGAATTTTTTAAAAAACAAATTGAATTTTCTTGTATGTTATTTTTATGACATTTTTTTTATTATTGGTGCAGTATGTAATTGTTAAAAAAGAATTAAAAATAGAAAAAGTACTTCTGATAACGTTTTTTAATTTAAAAATATTTTATTTTTTAAAGATTAAATTGTCAAAGTGTATGGTTCAAGCGCCTCTGACTTGTATGTAAATATCAAAACATACAGATCATGATTTTGTTCATTCATAGTTTTTCTATCATAGTTCCTGTTTTGTCATTTCCAAATATGGAAGTGTCTGTTAGCAAAATGACGTCCTTGTGCATTTGTTGTTTTCTAACCCTCATTTCCATAATTGAAAATAACTATCATCGCCATTTCAATTATGACCCTTCTTGTATTCCTCCCAACCAATGCAAAGGGAAGCGAACTCACTACGATAAACACGTTTTTCCCATGGAAAGAACAAACTGATAAAACGTTACAAGTCTCAATAATTAAAGAAACCCCGCTTTCCGCAGATCAGATGGAAAGAGTGAAAAACGCAATAACAGGGTATGGCACAGTAAAATTTGATGATACCACAACATTCGTTAGTTGGAATGAAGCATTAAAAGCAGCATCAGAATTCAAGACAAAGACCCCCTTGCCAACAATAGAGATGACTAGTGACAATAACAAGGNNCATTACGATTTATGACATCAATAATATTTCAGGTGAGCAAATTTCATCAATTACAAGACACGAGTTTGGCCACGCTCTAGGACTTGCCCATGCAGATTCACCAGATGATTTGATGTACAACATTGTTCAAGTACCGTCTTATGTAACAAATTGTGATATAGACTCGTTATTGTCATTATACGACGGCAATGAACAAAGCACATCAGAGTGCGGGGTTTAAACCAAGTTCACATCTAAAACTATTATCAAAGATCAAGCTCACTTTTTTCTTGTAATTTTTCGGTAAGTTCAAGATAACTGCAAGGATCAAGCTGTTTTGCAAATCCTTTGTCTATATTAATAAGATAGATCGAGTGCAATCTGGCATTTAGTATATCGTCATAGTCTATTGGTGGATTTTTGTAAAACCTATCGCATAATGTTTTTATCTTTTTAATTTCGTTTTCAGTTCGTTCTACTGGTGACTTTAGAAATAATTTTGGAACAGGCAATATTCCAACTACTGGCGTAGCAAGCCCAAACTTTGAACAATATTTGCTATATCTAGCAATCTTGCTTGCAATTCTTGCCACATAGTAATCAATAGTATCCAATGCATGATCTGGCGGAGTAAATCCAGTCTCGATTTCCATTATGAATGTGCCATCTCCTTTTGTTGCAAACACGTCACATACAAGAGAATCAGAAAGGGGTTTCTCAATATCTATCGAATATCCTTGGGAAATAAGGTTGGATGCACAGATTATCTCTAGAACAGAGTGATTAATTTTTACCAAGTTTTTTTGGTATAGTTCAATTAATTTTTCTCTAACATAGTTTATTCTTGCTTTGACTTCAGCTGATTTTCCTTCTGAAAGTCTTTGTGCTATTGCATATACATCGTCAGTGAATTTTTCAACGTCCAAAATCTAGCCTACCTTCCTTTTTCTGTTTTAAGAAGATATCTGGTAAAAGAGATTTGCTTGAACGAGGATTCATCATAATTTAAAAGGGGATAATCGCAATAACCCTTGTTGGATATCAAAAACATCACAGTGTTAGGCTCTGGGATAATGGGTCATGGAATTGCTCAAGTTTCAGCCATGTCTGGATACAACGTGACACTAAGAGATGTCGAGCAGCAGTTTTTAGATAAAGCAATGGAGAAGGTAAAATGGAGTCTTGACAAACTAGTATCAAAACAAAAACTTTCACAGCCGGAAGCTGACAAGATTTTTGCAAGAATAACCCCAAAAGTTGATCTTGCTGATGCGCTAAAAAACTGTGATTTAATGATAGAGGCAGTTCCAGAAATAATGGAATTAAAGAAAAAAGTTTACGCAGAGGTTGATAAGGTTGCAGATGAAAAAACAGTATTTGCATCAAACACAAGTACATTACCTATAACAGAAATAGCAAATACTACATCAAGACCTGAACGTTTTATTGGAATTCATTTTTTCAACCCACCACAGTTAATGAAATTAGTTGAAGTAATACCTGGCCAAAAGACATCACCTGAATTAGTTCAGACCACAATCGATTTTGTAAAATCAGTTTCAAAAGAACCAGTTTTGTGTAAAAAAGACGTTGCAGGATTTATTGTAAATCGCATATTCATTCCACTTGTGCATGAGGCAGCATGGGCCATGGCCAGAGATGCTGCATCAATGACAGAGATTGATTCTGCAGTAAAGTTCAGACTTGGTTTTCCTATGGGAATTTTTGAGCTTGCAGATTTTACTGGGCTTGATGTGATCCACAAAGCTACAATTGAGATGCATTCAAGGGACAAAAAGGTAATAAATCCACATCCAAAAATAGAAGAATTGTTTAACCAAAAAAAGCTTGGTCAGAAATCAGGCTCAGGATTTTACGAATACTCTGGAGACAAGTATGAAAGAATCCCATTGTCAGAAGATCTTGCAAAAAATTTTAATCCAATTCGACTTGTTGCCAATATATTAAACAACGCGGCATGGCTTGTAACAAATCAAGCAAGCGATATCAATGAGATCGAAAAAGCCCTACAGCTTGGAATGGGTTTGAAAAAACCCGTATTTGAGACCGGAAAAGAATTCGGGGTTACAAATATTGTAAAAGAATTAACTGCACAGGCACAAAAATATGGTCAGTTTTATGAACCAGACCCTTTGCTAGTTTCTATGCAGAATTAATTTTTTCTAAAATATATTTGACAGCATCTTGTGGAGAATCTACACCAACTATTAGTACATTTTGTCTATGGTCAAGATACTTGTCAGCAAACATCTCAGCTATTCCGCCAGTGTTTTTTATTGCTACAATTGGTTTTTTATGCATATATGCAGCACATGTTTCTGAGAGAGTACCTGATCCTCCGCCTATTATTATAACTCCGTCTGCAGAAAGAGCATTAAGAAAGTCTCTTGCCAAACCCAATCCACTAGGTATTACTATATCACAATACTCGTTTGCAAAAGATGGATCATTTTGAGGAATGATTCCAACTGTCAAGCCGTTAGCATCCTTTGCGCCATTGCATGCAGCACGCATGACTCCACCAAGGCCTCCAGTCACCAACACAGAACCGGATCGTGCCACCTCTTTACCTGTTTCATATGCTATTTTTTCAAGTGCAGGGTTGATTCCGTTTTCATTGTTTCCTATCACAAGGATTTGTTTTCTCTTTGCCATGAGTTAGATAAATTATAATAGAATAAAAGTCGTGATTTTAACTTACCACAAAGGATATTAAATCAAATATTGAAAATACAGTATGGAAAAACGTTCAATGCCAGTTTGTTTTACTTTGGATCAGTACAAAATGGTAGAAGAGATTGCAAAACGAAAAGGCATGCTTAATGCAAGTCAGCTTATAGAAGAAGTCCTGGAACAGAATTAAACCACACCGATTTCTTTTCACCGTATATCAATTATCGTGAGATTATTTTAGGCATCAAATTGTTCCACAACGGAAGTATTTTTATAAAAATCAACCACTAACGTTTTTTTAACAGACATGCGAATTGTACCTGTGGGTATACTAAATCGCAAGCCATCATTTTGTACTGTATGTAAAAAGCGCATCACCCACAAACACAAACCAAAAAGAGATTGGAATGTGGAAAGTCCTTTATGTTCTGATTGTTACATCAACGAAATGCAAAAACATTACGATTTGAGTATTAAACAAAAGTGTGTTATTTGTGGAGTGGAAAAAAACGTACCAGACCTGTGGGAACCTCGATGGCAGTGGGAAATGAAAGGTCTTTTTTGTAAACCTTGTTTTGATAAAAAAGAAATAGAGCACGACAAATTAAAAAATTTTTGCGTCATATGTGGAGCAAAGCTTGGCATCATAAGGTACAATCCAAAGAAACAGTGGTCTATTCCGGGACAGATTTGCAGGAATTGCTGGGATACACAAAAAGCAAAAAATGATTAGTAATGCATCTTTTTAAAAAATTCAAATGTGAAAAGTGTGATAAAAAATTCAAACAGCAAGAAGAACTAATGCAACACGAACAGGTCATTCACGGAAAAGACTTGCTCTATGATTGTAAAGAATGTAATGAATTTTTTTCAAGCATGGAACAGATGAGAACNNGGCAACCTGCTTAGCTCAGTTTGTGTAACAGGAGTTCCACATCTCATGCACGAATATACTACACTAAAACTTGGAGCTTGTGACTTTTCTTCTTCACCAATTTCTTGAGAATCTTCAGCGGTCATGTCTTTAATCAAAAATGTCTGTAATTTAAGGCTAACAGAATTATTTTAGGGTAAGCTCAATGTAAACGTCGTTTGGAATCTTTATTCTCATNNCCACATGGAGATTTGCGTGTTACGACATTTAG
Source organism: Nitrosopumilaceae archaeon (assembly GCA_013330055.1). Taxonomy (GTDB): domain Archaea; phylum Thermoproteota; class Nitrososphaeria; order Nitrososphaerales; family Nitrosopumilaceae; genus UBA8516; species UBA8516 sp8516u. Next base: position 2,099 of record DUJB01000057.1, on the reverse strand, counting down.
TCTTTTTACTGGGAGCGGAGTAGGACCTTTCACTTTGACACCAGTTTTTTCTCCAATGCCTTTAATTTCAGTACAGACTCCGTCAAGCCTAGGCAGACTTGTGCTGGTAAGCTTGATTCGGGCGGTTTGTGTCATCCAAACCACTAAGCGGTGTATTTCTCAGTAATATCTTTTACAACGCCTGCAGCAATTGTTGCGCCCATGTCTCTGAGTGCAAATCTTCCTAACTCTGGAAAGTCTTGGAAGGTCTCAATCGGTATTGGTCGAACTGGTCGAATTCTTACAATTGCAGAATCACCTGCTTTGAGAAACTTTGGATCCTTTTCTTCTGCTGCACCTGTTTGTGGGTTTATCTTTGCTTCAAATGCTACAATAGTTGCTGCCACCTGTGCAGTGTGTGCATGCATTACTGGTGTATAACCAGGTGCAAGTGCAGTAGGATGATGAATTACTATGATTTGGGCTCTGAATTCTTTTGCAACGTTTGGAGGATTGTCCGGTGTTCCAATTACATCTCCTCTTTTAATATCTTTTTTATCTACACCTCTAAGGTTAAACCCAATGTTGTCACCAGCTTCAGCAGATTCCATTTGAGTGTGATGAGTTTCAATTGTTTTGATTTCTCCAGGTACTCCTGCTGGCATGACAATAATTTTTTGTCCCGCTTTTACAGTTCCTGTTTCAACACGACCTACTGGAACTGTACCTACACCAGTGATGGTATAGACATCTTGAATTGGAATTCTTAATGGTTTGCCAATTGGTTTTTCTGGTAGTTTGAAATCATCAAATGTTTCAAGCATTGTCTTTCCAGTCCACCATTTCATGTTTTCAGATTTTTTAACAAGGTTATCGCCTTTCCATCCAGAAATTGGAATTATTGGAACATTTTCTATCTTGTATCCTACTGATTTGATTAGTTTTTCAGCCTTGTCTTTTGCTGCCTTGAATGCTTGTTCAGAATAATTACTGTCATCCATCTTGTTGATGGCAACAATTATCTGGCCTACACCTAGGGTTCTCAAAAGGAAGGCATGTTCTCTTGCCTGGCCTCCTGGGGCTATTGCAGTATCAGTCTCGCCTTCTTTTGCGGAAAGGACAAGCACTGCACAGTCAGCCTCGGAAGCGCCAGTAATCATGTTTTTAATAAAGTCCCTGTGTCCAGGTGCGTCAATTAATGTAAAGAAGTATTTTGCACTCTCAAATTTCTGAAACGCCAGATCTATTGTAATACCTCGCTCTCTTTCGTCTTTGATGTTGTCCATAACCCAAGCATACTTGAAGGTATCTCCTTTTCCATGCTTTTCAGATTCTGCTGCATGTGATGCAATAGTTCTTTCATCTACTAGACCAAGGTCCATCAGCATATGACCCATTGTGGTTGATTTGCCATTATCAATGTGACCTGTAACGATCATGTTCAAGTGTGGCTTTTTACTAGCGCTCATAACGAATCCTCACCAGCATGGGCTTTATTACCATTTCGATTTTTTGGTATTCTTTTCAATAAATTTTGAATTTTTTACTGATCCGCTAATTGACCTAGATTATTTTTCACATACTATAAATCAAAGTATTTTATGACTAGGAATATTGAAAATCACTGTTACAGTTATCAAAGCTGATGTTGGTGGAATCGGTGGTCACACCAAACCAAGTGATGGTTTGTTAAATGCAGTCAGAAACACGGTAAGACCTCACGTTAGAAAAGATGGCAAGGGACTCGTAATTGACACTTACATTGGTTATTGTGGTGATGACATCCACATTGTTATGACTCACACAAAAGGAATAGACAATAAAGAAATTCACCAGCTTGCATGGAATGCATTTGAAGCAGCTACAAAAGTTGCAAAAAATGAAGGACTGTATGGCGCAGGTCAGGACTTGCTCAAAGATTCTTTTTCAGGAAACGTTAAAGGAATGGGTCCTGGCGTTGCAGAGATGCAATTCGAGGAAAGACCAAATGAAGCATTTACAATTTATGCTGCAGACAAGACAGAACCTGGCGCATTCAACTATCCATTTTATAGAATGTTTGTAGATACTCTAAGTAACACAGGTCTAATAGTAAATCAAAATCTTGCAAAAGGGGTCAA
>DUJB01000049.1 GCA_013330055.1 Nitrosopumilaceae archaeon | reverse complement strand
TATCAGAGATTTATTTTGGAAGAATTTCAGACAGGAGAGGAATAAGGCTACTCTTTATTCGCGCTGGATTTGTAGGATGTGCCATTACTTTTGGTTTACAGTACTTGGCTACCGACGCTTTATTCCTAATGCTAGCCAGACTTGGGGCGGGAGTAGCAAGTGGCATCATGATTCCTGCAATGATTGCATACACCTACGAGACTGGAAAAGAAAAAGCCAAAGTGGCATCTGTTATTTCATTTCACGCACTTGGGTGGTTAGTTGGAATAGTTGCAGCTGGTATTGTAAACGATGAACGATTAATTTTCTTGATAAGTGCAGGATTTTTTGTAGCTGGATTAGCTGTCACTGCTAGATTGCCCAATATTATTGTAAAAAAGGAACTAGAGCCTGGAACTACAAAAAGAATCATTTCAAAAAATAGATTTTTGTTTTTGTCATTATTAATGAGACATGTAGGAGCAGCCGCAGTTTGGACAATTCTTCCAATAATGTTGATGGAGCAGATGGGTGCTCAGCTCTATGAAATTTCAATAGTGTATATCGCAAACACCTTGACTTCATTTGTAATAATGAATTTAATGGCAAGTAGGATCAAAATTAGAAACATTACAAAATTCAAAATTGGAATTGGGCTAACGACGTTTGTTTTCATTGGACTGATGCTAATTACGGAATGGTGGATGGCCATACCATTTATGGCACTAGTTGGCGCCACCTGGGCATTTCTCTTCATAGGTGGAAACTTTTACCTTATGGAAAATTATCCAAAATCAACATCAACTGGTATTTTCAGCTCAACTCTTTCTATTGCAACTGTTATCGGGCCAGTAATTGCAGGCGCACTTGCTTTTTATTTTGAATATGCATCTGTGATGTACTTTGCAATTGCTATAATTATTTGCGGATTTTTGATTTCATTGAAGATTAAGGAATAATTTTGGTTTTGCCCATGTAAACGCCCATTTCAGTTCATTTCTTATGGTATCTGCTCGAGTCCTTTTTCTTCTAAAACTTCGTTGAGTAGTTTCAGATCATAAATTCCTGAAATGTCTGGTCTTACATCTCCTAGGAATCCTATATCAAAGGCATCACTGGCAGATTTGAAAAGAGATTCTTTAACAGGATCGTATGTTATCTCCATTCTTGAAAATGCTTCTTGTAATTCATCTTCAGGAATTGTCTTACCCGTAAGCTTTTCTAGTTCCGCATTGAAAACTTTGAAGGATTCCTCTTTGTTTTGATTTATCCATTGTGTTTCGTCTACATGTGCAGCAAGTAATTTCTTTACTACATCAGGATGATTCTTGAGGTATTCTGTACTTACTATAATGTGGGCAGTTACAAACTTGCCTTGTGGCCACAAGTCTCTCTCGTCAAGGAAAATTCTGCTGTTTGCTTCTTTGACTAGTTTTGCCCCCCAAGGTTCTGGCACCCATGCACCATCAATTTCTTTTTTTAACATTAAAGTTAGAATGTCGGCATTCTTTACTGGAATTACTTCTACATTGCCACCATTTTCAGTAGTTTTGTATCCATTTTTGAGTAGATATGCTCTCAATGCTACATCTTGAGTATTACCAAGTTGAGGAGAAGAAAATTTTTTGCCAGAAAAATCGTCAACTGAATTTATTTCTGCATCATTTCTAACAACAAAAACTGCTCCCCCACTTGCTGCACCTGCAATGATGCGCAAAGATTCACCATCAGATTTTATGTAACCATTTATTGCAGGATTCGAACCTACGTAAGTAACATCTATTTGATTTGCAAACAATGCCTCAATTGCTGATGGACCTGCGTTGAAGATTTGTGTTTCAACTTTCACATTACCCAATGCTTTTTGAAAATCTCCATTTCCTAGTCCTATGACTGCTTGTGCATGATTTATGTTTGGAAAATATCCAATTCTTACAACATCTGCTCTTGTGGTTGTGTCATTTAGTGAGAAAAGAGATTCTGAATTTGAAACAAGTGAAACTGCTATTACGCTAGCAATAATTGCTCCTGCTATTGCAAATTTTATTTTTGGATTCATAGATTATCTATCACTACTTAATCCCCATCTTGATCTTATTTTTTCCTCTAGCTTAAACAACAAAAGCCTATCAACTAAAAGCCCAATTGTAAATATGGTAATCATGCTGGCAATTACTAGCCCCATGTCTTGAAATTCTCGTCCAACAGACAAAATGTGTCCTAGCCCAACTATTGACATGAGTATCTCAGCACCTATAATTGCGTGCCAAGCAAATGACCAGCCCTGTCTTATTCCTATAATTAGTGACGGTGTTGCAGCAGGTATTGTGAGGTGCAAGAAAAGTGAAAGCCCCTTTGCGCCCATATTTCTTGCTGCATCTATGTAGATTGGAGGAATGTTTCTGACACTACTATAAGTTGAGATAGTAATAGAGAAAATTGAACTCATTATCACTACAAACAAGATTCCTGCATCATTAAATCCAATCAATAAAATTGAAAATGGTACCCATGCTATGCTTGGAAAAGACAAAAGACCGGCAGAAATTGAACTCATAGTCTTACCAAATCCTTTGAATTTGATCATTGCAAGTCCTATTACAGTTCCCAGTGCAATAGAAATTAAAAATCCAATAACTAGTCTTCCTAAAGTTATACCTATTCCCGTGAATAGCGTATAATTCAAAATTACCTCTGCAAAAGATTCTGCAACAGCATATGGAGATGGCAGAGATACCTTTGGCCAAATACCTAAGACAAATACAAGCTGCCAAATCCCAATAAACACTGCAAAAAACAATACTGCGTTAGCAACATCGTCTAGATCTATTTTCATGATTGATTTTTGCTACCTGCCTTAACTTCTGGTCTAAGTTCCTTCATGACATCTTGCTGAAATTTAGCTAGATTTTGATCTTCAACAAGACGAGGTCGACGGTAATCAATAACTATCTCTTTTTTTACAACAGAAGGTCTGTTGCTAAAGACTACGACTTTGGTACCTAGAACAACTGCTTCTGCTACATTATGTGTAACAAAAATTATTGTTTTTTTGGTTCTTTCCCAAATCAGTTGCATTTCAACTAAAAGCAAATCTCTTGTTTGTGCATCNNAATGCTCCCTCTTGAAAAACTAAAATTCGTTCAGGACTAGTTGTATTAACTGGTTTACCGTCAAATATGACTTCTCCTTCTTCTGTAGTGTCTAAACCGGATACGATCCTCAAAAATGTAGACTTGCCACATCCTGATGGTCCTACTATGCATACAAATTCCCCATCTTCTACTTTGAGATTAATTCCATCTAATGCCTTGATTCGATGAGTTTCATGTTGAAAGTATTTTGTGATGTTTTTGGCCTCAAGTTTTGTCAATTGAAAATCTCCTGCGTATAACATAAAATGCTCATAAAACACCGTTATATTCGATAGATAAAAAATATTCGGATTNNAACACAAAAAATAAAAGTACAGATAAAGTCACTGAGCTGCCCATGACACAAAAAGCTATACTAGCATTCTCTGGTGGACTGGACACATCAGTAGTGGTAAAGTATCTCCAAGAAAAACATGATATGGATGTCATTACAGTTACAGTTGATGTTGGACAGGGGGATAACCCAAATACAATAGCTGCCAAGGCAAAAAAGCTTGGAGTAAAAAAACATTACAACATTGATGCAAAAAAAGAATTTGTTACAAAATATATTTTTCCTTCAATAAAGGCTAATGCGTTATATCAAAAAAAATATTGCCTTGCTACAGCCCTTGCTCGACCATTAATTGCAGCCAAGGTTCTTGAAATTGCAAAAAAAGAAAAAGTAACAGCTCTTGCACATGGTTGCTCTGGAAAAGGAAATGATCAAGTGAGGTTTGACATTACAATGCGTGCTG